>NZ_CEXQWX010000035.1:0-42877 GCF_982718395.1 Carboxylicivirga sp. | reverse complement strand
GTTCCAGGATGTTCCTTTCATCACCTATCACGATGGCACTGCCCGCTTTGTGAGCGAATATGGTTTTCAGTCATTTCCTGAACTGAAAACTGTTAAGAAATACAGTATTCCTGATGATTACGACATTAACTCGGAAGTAATGAAATCGCACCAGCGATCCTTTATTGGCAACGGAACCATTAAGCGGTATATGGACAATTACTACCGAAATCCTAAAGATTTTGAATCGTTCCTGTATGTTGGCTTATTGTTGCAAGCCGAAGGTATCCGAACCGGTATTGAAGGGCATCGCATTAACATGCCAACTACGATGGGAAGCTTGTACTGGCAATTAAACGATGTGTGGCCGGTAGCTTCGTGGTCGAGCATTGATTATTATGGCAATTGGAAAGCTTTGCAATACTTCACGCGCAAAGCATTTGCCCCTGTGATGGCAGTTCCTGATACCAAAACAAAGGACCTTCTTATTTACAGTGTATCTGATGAATTTGATGATCAACAAGGAAAATTAACGCTAGAGATACTTGACTTTAACGGCAAATCGTTGTGGAAACATCAGGGCCAAGTGACAGTTAAAGCCAATACCTCTAATATCATCTTCAAAAAGGCGTTGAGTGAATTACTAAATGGTATTGATGCAACAAATGTTGTTTTATCTACGAAGTTATCAGTTGGTGGCACATTGGCCTATGAAACAACCAGCTATTTTAAAGAAGCTAAAGACTTGAACCTAACTAAGCCAGCTATCTCTTCAAGTGTGAAGAATGTTGATAAAGGTTATCAAATTACAATAAAGACCGATAAGTTGGCCAAAAACGTTTATTTCAGTTATGATGAAGTCGATGGGTGGTTCTCTGATAATTATTTTGATCTTCTGCCAGGTGAAAGCAAAACAATTGTATTTGAAACCTCCAGCAACATTGATAATTTAAAGGAGAAATTACTGATCAGAACCCTGCAAGACACATATTAAGCATTTTAATTCCAATCCAACAAGTCAACGGTTCTTATTGCTTTCTGCGATAGGAACCGTTTTTTTATGCATATCTCCCACATTGTCAATTGGATTATTTAATAATATCCTTCTAAATTGCTGCTTATTACTAATCAAACAGTTGAATTATGAAGAAATTAGTAGCAGAATTCTTTGGAACCTGGTGGCTTGTCTTAGGTGGATGTGGTAGTGCCGTATTGGCAGCTGGCTTCCCTGAATTAGGAATTGGATTTGTTGGTGTTTCAATTGCATTTGGACTAACAGTGGTTACTATGGCTTATGCCATCGGACATATATCCGGATGTCACCTTAACCCTGCCGTTACCATTGGTCTATGGGCCGGAGGACGCTTTGAAGCTAAAGACATTATTCCCTACATCATTGCTCAGGTGCTGGGTGCTACATTTGGAGCACTTATTATTTACCTTATTGCCAGCGGTAAATCGGGGTTTGAATTAGGCGGTTTTGCTGCCAATGGCTATGGCGAGCACTCACCCGGTGGTTATGGTTTAATTGCTGCCCTGGTTTGTGAAGTAGTCATGACCTTTATGTTTTTGCTGGTAATTTTGGGAGCAACTCACTCTAAAGCTCCGGCTGGTTTTGCGGGGCTGGCTATTGGACTTGCCTTAACGCTCATCCATCTGATAAGTATTCCGGTAACCAACACCTCTGTGAACCCTGCCCGGAGTACCTCACAAGCTCTGTTTGTTGGTGACTGGGCCATGGGGCAATTATGGCTTTTCTGGGTGGCACCTATTATTGGTGCTATACTTGCAGGAGTTGTTTACAAGTATTTATCGCCTGAAGAAGAGTAATCTCATATAAGACCTTAAGGTTTCTTTGATTAAATATGTACTTCTAACGGTTTTGCTGAATTGACATTTAGTGACAACAGAAAAGAAAGCACTCACTTAGCGCTTTGATGCGCTTAGCTAATAAAAGATTTTCTGAATAAAATAAGGTCTTGAAACAAAGGATGCGATCTTTATTAGCGTAATGTAAATAAAGATCGCATCCATATATTTTAGACATATACTTCTAATAGTTTTGCTGAATCAGCATTTAGCGTAACATCATTAATCGAAGCAGGAATTAATGTCGCCTCCATTTCATTCAACTCAATTGTAACATCGTTGGCCTTAATACTGCATTTGCCGCCAACATTCATTAATATCACAAAAGAATCTAATTTACTGTAGTCTTTTTGCACATCACCACTTACTTTTAGCATGTTTGTGGTAAAATACTGACAAGTGGCCATATTAACCGACTCATTTACTCTTGCATCATAGTTTACTTTTCCTGACGCATCATCGCTAAAGTTCATGGCATCCATTGCTAATTCGTGATGCAACTCACGAGGTTTTCCAAACTTATCACGACGATCGAAATCGTAAATGCGGTAGGTAATATCCGATGTTTGCTGAATCTCCGCAATCAGGTTACCACTACCAATTGAGTGTACTTTACCGGCCGGAATAAAGAATGTATCACCCTCGACTGTCGGGTGCTTGGCCATCAATTGCATCAAATCACCCGAAGAATGAAATTTCTCAAACTCCTCAGCACTTGTTTTTTTGGTAAATCCAGATATTAAAGACGCATCTTTCTCAGTATCGATCACATACCACATTTCGGTTTTACCAAAAGAATCATGCTTTACCTTAGCTAATTCGTCATCAGGATGCACCTGGATAGATAAATCATCATTGGCATCGATGTATTTTATCAACAAAGGAAATTTAGTCCCAAACTGATTATAAACTTTCTCCCCCAACAAATCTCCTTTGTAGGTTTCAATCAGCTCCATCATGTTTTTACCAGCCAGTTCGCCATTGCTTACAACTGACAAATCGTTTTTTAAACCTGACACAGCAAAGTTCTCACCAACCTTTACATCATCTCCTACCTCAACATTCAGCTTCTGAGGAATCTTTTTACCACCCCAAATCATCTCCTTCAGGATGGGATTAAACTTTAATGGATACAACATTTCTTATATGGTTATTCGTTTATTTGTAAAATCGTTAATTTGTTTCCAGACAACTGATCTGCTTTTTTTGTCAATAATATTAAACATTACTCATTCAACTGATTTAATGCATAAGCATAAGCACCTATGGCGATTGCCTCACTGGCATCCAGTTTACTGGTTGCAATGGCCACCTTTTGCTCTGGTGAATAGTCAATTGTTTTATCAGTAAAAGGTACTTTAATTTTATGACTTTCGGTATTGAAAAAGGCTTCCTGTTCCTCCGAATTATCCAAGCAATATACTTTTTGAACCAATCGATCCTGACCATCATCGAACTTACCTCGTAACACCTCCATAACAGCCGGCATATAAAATTTGCTGGCACCCGTTAAGCCACCTCCGATAACTACAATACCATCAAACAGGTTAATGAGGTTAGCTGCTGCATCACCAATGTGCTTTCCAAAGACTGCAAAAGCTTTAAGAGCAGCATCTTTATCACCTTCTTTGTCGCCCGATGCAATATCAAACACATCTTTAGGCATTAACGAGGCCGTGTTGCCTGATAGTTCATTATATACATTAATAATGGCACGCGTACTCACACCCTCTTCAGCATTGCGCTCCGGTGAAATAGAATTACTGATATTCCACACTTCGGCCACAATACTATTGTCACCACCAATTAGCTGATCTTTATGAACTAATCCGGCACCAAATCCGGTACCCAAAGTCAAGCCAATTATGTTTTGATAACGCTTGGTCGATTGACACTTTTCCAGTTCGGTATTTATTTCTGGTAAGATACCACCAAGCGCCTCGCCATAAGCATATAAATCCCCATCATTCTGAATAAAAACCGGAATATTAAAATGATGCTCCAACATAGGGCCTAATGCCACACCGCCTCTGAAAGCCGGCAGGTTACCTAAATCACCAATGATGCCATTGGGATAATCAGCCGGACCGGGAAAAGCAAAACTGATTGCTACCGGCTTTTGATCCAGGTTATTAATCACTTCCTTAAATCCATCAATCATGGATTTAAGGCACAAGTCCAGGTTATCGCCGTTGGCCGGCTTTTTGATTGGCTCAATCAGGCTCTTGCCGCCTTGCATAGCATTAAACACAAAATTAGTCCCGCCTGCATCAAGCGTTAACACTGTTCTTTTGTCATTATAGATGTTACTCATATCTTAGTAAACCGATTTAGTAAATAGTTAAAATTTTTATCGTTCAATTATTTTAGTTGAAAGGCAAAAACCTTTCTTTTTTACATTTTCCTCAATCTGCGAACACAGTAACTCCACACACCGTTCCGCAATCTGTTCACCAGGCTGAAGTGCAGAAACAACCTTAGGCTGTGCATAATCAAACAAGTCCAGATTATCGAATGAAGCAAAGTGAAGTTGATTAATTCGTTCTGTATGGAATTTGTTAACAGTCCAGATGGCCTCAGCAGCCAACACATTGTTCAAAAACAAAAAACCAGTGGGTGCATCCGTTGAATCAAGCAAATCATTCATCACCTTTATCACACTTTCTTTTTTGTTATGCTCATCCACTTCAACGACTAATCGCGGATCAATTGTGAGACCATTTATCTCCAAAGCTTGTTTGTATCCTTCAATTCGCTGCTGAATATTGGGCAGGTAAGAAGTCAGGGCAACTAACGCGATACGTCGATGACCGTTGTTAATAAGGCTCTGTGTTAATTGCTGAGAAGTTTCGGTGTTATTGATGGATACCCCGGCCACTTCCATGTCACCAAAAATCCGATCGAAGCACACCAACGGAATATTACTCAATGTGGCAGCCGAAAGATTGGTGCTCGGAGCGATAATCACCCCATCAATTTGCCGGTTAGTAAAAGTATCGAGTATCTTCTTTTCCTTTTCCTCTCGTTCATCGGTGCTGGCCACCATTACTGAATAGCCCCGCTGTTCGGCTTTGGCCTCCACCAAACGGGCAATCTTTCCAAAAAAAGGATTGGAGATATCGGGCACAATAAAGCCGATCGTATACGAACGTCCTGTACTTAAACTACGCGCCAGATGGTTAGGTACATAATTTAGCAGCCGCGCCGTATCCAGTATCCGCTTTTGGGTTTCTGCGCTGATATTTTTCTCATCACCGCGACCGTTTAACACAAAGGAAACGGTGGTTTTTGAAACGCCGGATTGTTCGGCTATGGTCTTTAATGATGGCTTCACTAAACTTTCACTAAACCGGTTAGATGCGCAAATATAAGTGTTTTTTATTTAGCAAAAAACGACGTTATTAAAGAATAATTTGGCAACTCCGCCGAAGCATTATTAGGCACCGCCGAGGCTTACGGCGACAGGGAATTGTCTTGCGGCAATAGGGAAGAATCATTCGGTGATACAGCCGAAGCATTATTCGACATCGCCGAAGCTTGCGGCGATAAGGAATTATCTTGCGGCACAAAGGAAGAATCATTCGGCGATACAGCCGAAACATTATTCGGTATTGCTGAGGCTTGCAGTGACAGGGAATTGTCGTTCGGCAACAGGGAAGAATCATTCGGCGACTCTGCCGAAACATTATTCGGTATTGCCGAGGCTTGCGGCGGCAGGGAATTGTCGTTCGACAACAGGGAAGAATCGTTCAGCGACTCTGCCGAAGCATTATTCGGTATCGCCGAGACTTGCGGCAGCAGAGAAGAATCGTTCGGCAATACCACTAAAAAAGGGGCATCTGAACCAGATGCCCCTTCCTATTTATTTTATAACGATTACACGTTTTCTTTCATATTTAATGCAATGCAAAGCTCATCCAATTGCTCTGTTGCAACTGGCGATGGTGAATCAATCATCACATCGCGTCCCGAATTGTTTTTAGGGAATGCGATAACATCACGGATGGAATCCAAACCAGCAAACAAAGAAACCAAACGGTCGAAACCAAATGCCACGCCACCATGTGGAGGTGCACCATATTTAAAGGCATTCATTAAGAAACCAAACTGGTTTTCTGCTT
This sequence comes from Carboxylicivirga sp., assembly GCF_982718395.1. Classification (NCBI taxonomy): domain Bacteria; kingdom Pseudomonadati; phylum Bacteroidota; class Bacteroidia; order Marinilabiliales; family Marinilabiliaceae; genus Carboxylicivirga; species Carboxylicivirga sp. The sequence goes on along the minus strand of NZ_CEXQWX010000035.1, from coordinate 36,908 downwards.
CTTCTTCGGTGAAACCTAAAAGCTTAAACATTTTTTGTTGCAACTCGTCGTTGAAGATACGAACCGAACCTCCACCAATCTCAACACCATTAATTACCAAATCATAGGCATTGGCACGAACCTCACCCGGAGCACTTTCCAGCTTGTTCATATCTTCTGCCTTTGGCGATGTAAACGGATGGTGCATGGCGTGGAATCGTTTTGAATCTTCGTCCCACTCCAACAATGGGAAATCAACCACCCATAATGGAGAGAACTTATTCTTATCACGTAAGCCCATTTGTTCACCCATTTCGAGACGAAGCTCACAAAGGGCATTTAATGTCTTATTTAAGGCTCCAGCAAGTATCAATACCAAGTCACCTTCTTTAGCATTAAATTTAGCACCGATCTCTTTTAACTGCTCGGCCGAGAAAAATTTATCAATAGATGATTTAACAGAACCATCGCCATTAAATTTGATATAAATTAATCCACCAGCACCAATCTGAGGCTTCTTCACAAAATCAGTCAGCTTATCCAATTGCTTTCGTGAGTAGCTCGCACAACCTTCGGCACAAATACCACCTACATACTCCGCTTCGTTGAATAGTTTAAATTCTGAACCTTTTACGTCCTCAGCTAATTCAACAAATTTCATATCGAAACGCGTATCCGGCTTATCTGAACCATAATATTTGATAGCATCAGCATAAGACAAACGTGGGAATGTGTAATCAATGTCCACATTCTTAATAGTCTTAAACAAATGCTTGGTCATTCCTTCAAAAGTATTCAGGATATCTTCCTGATCAACAAATGACATTTCACAGTCGATCTGTGTAAACTCTGGTTGACGATCTGCTCGTAGATCTTCATCGCGGAAGCACTTTACAATCTGGAAATAGCGGTCGAAACCACTCACCATCAGCAATTGCTTAAATACCTGCGGCGACTGTGGTAATGCGTAAAACTGCCCCTCATTCATACGCGAAGGCACAATAAAGTCACGAGCTCCTTCAGGCGTTGACTTAATTAAAACAGGTGTTTCTGTTTCAATAAACTCCTCTTTATTCAGGTAGTTACGAACCTCAAAAGCAATTTTATGGCGCAATACCAGATTTTCACGAACCGGATTACGACGCAAATCAAGGTAACGATATTTCATTCTCAATTCGTCACCGCCATCTGTTTCGTCCTCGATGGTAAATGGAGGCAATTCTGATGAGTTTAATATCGTCAGACCGTCCACTAATATCTCAATATCACCGGTTGGAATTTTGCTGTTTTTGTTGCTACGCTCAGCCACCTGACCTTGCACCTGGATCACATATTCGCGTCCTAGTTCAGAAGTTTGTTCACAAAGTTCCTTATGCGTTTCTTCGTTAAAAACTAATTGGGTAATCCCATATCTGTCTCTCAGATCGATAAAGGTCATTCCTCCAAGGTTTCTCACCTTTTGCACCCAGCCACTAAGGGTTACCGACTGATTTATGTGCTCAACTCTTAATTCTCCGCACGTATGTGTCCTATACATTGTAATTACATATTTATCGTTGCCAGTTGCCAAATGTATGCAACGATATTGACGTTTAAAATTATCTTTGCGAAAATAGTAAGAAAAAGGATACAAAAAAGATGTTGAGTGCTTTAGGCTGTAGTTTTTTAGCCACGTTGCTTCAATACATGATTTTTGTCAACAAATTAATCGTTCAATCAGTCAATTAACTTTCATGAGTGAAATCAATTTTTCAGATCAATATTACATGAAACAAGCTTTTTTGGAAGCACAAAAAGCTAAAGAGAAAAATGAAGTACCAGTGGGGGCTGTTGTTGTATGCAATAATCAAATTATTGCCCGGGCTCATAACCTGACTGAAACACTCAATGATGTTACAGCTCATGCCGAAATGCTGGCCATAACTTCAGCAGCTGAATTTCTGGGCGGCAAATACCTGAACGAATGTACCCTTTATGTTACGCTTGAGCCATGTGTCATGTGTGCCGGTGCGCTTAATTGGTCACAGATAAAAAGAGTTGTTTATGGCGCCAGGGATGATAAAAGAGGTTTTGCCCGATGTCAACCTTCTTTGCTGCATCCAAAAACTGAAATATGCTCTGGCATCATGAGTAACGAGTGTCAGGATATTATTCAGGATTTCTTTAAACGAAAACGATAAATTATATTTGAGATCGAATCTCTAAGCAAATCCAGAATGAGTAAAAAAGTTTTTGTATCCGGTTGTTTTGATATGCTTCATAGCGGTCATGTAGCTTTTTTTAAAGAAGCTGCACAACATGGGGAATTGTATGTCGGAATTGGTTCTGACAGCACGATCAGAGACCTTAAAGGACGAGAAACGATTAACTGTGAGGCTGAACGTCTGTATATGATTAAGGCTATTAAGCATGTGAAAGATGCCTTTGTTAATTCAGGTTCGGGTATTATGGATTTTGAAAACGAAGTAAAGCAACTTAAGCCAGATTTCTTTGTGGTTAATGAAGATGGATACTCTCCTGCTAAAGAAACTTTGTGTAATGAATTAGGCATTGAACTTAAAGTACTTGAACGTGTTCCTGAAGCTGGTTTACCAAAGCGATCAACTACTGATATTCGAACTTCGGACAATTGTCTTTTACCTTATCGCATTGACTTGGCCGGCACATGGATCGATCAACCATATGTTTCCAAACACTACCCGGGATGGGCTATTACCTTATCTCTCGAGCCCATTATTGAATATAATGAGCGTTGTGGCATGTCAACATCGACCAGAAATGCCGCGAAAAAGATATGGCCATACTTCCTGCCTATTGATCGCCCTGAAAAGCTGGCCGAAATACTGTTTAAATACGAAAACTCGCCAGGTTCTGAATTGATTTCTGGTGCGCAAGATTCTATTGGCATATGCATGCCTGGTTTGGTAAGGCATCACTATGATAATGCTTATTGGCCAACAAAGTTTGAATCCATCCACGATGAGTCTATATTATCCTGGTTGGAAGAACATATTTATATGGTGCTTTTATGGCCACGAAAAAACGGTTTGGATTTGTTGAAAGAGACATACATCAACCAAACAAATGTAAAGGCATTGGCTACAGCGGCAGATAATGCCTGGCAAGCCATTAAAGAAAAGAACCTAAAGGATTTTGCAAAGGCTTTTAAAAACTCTTTTGATGCACAAACCACCATGTTCCCTGCAATGATAAATGACGAAATCAATTCGACCATAGCAAAGTACAAAGAGGATGCATTGGCATGGAAACTAGCCGGTGCAGGTGGAGGTGGCTACCTGATATTGGTTGCCGAAAAGCCTATCAAAGGAGCTATGCGTATTAAAATAAGAAGAAAAAATTCAGGTATATAAATCCGAACAATTCATTAATTCCGCACGCGGAATTTTATAGCCCGCAGATAACGCTGAAAATATTTCCATCCATATTGGCAAATGAAAATCTGCGGAAAAAACTTGTAAATCTTGGCAATAAAAATGCAATGAAAAAACTAAAAACCGAAAACTATAAATTTACACAACACACCAAATGTGAGTTTTTCCCTTGTCATAAAGTAAATAATATCGAAGAATTTAACTGCTTGTTTTGCTACTGTCCTTTATATATGCTAAAAGATCAGTGTGGTGGAAACTTTAAGTATAAGAATGGAATAAAAGATTGCAGTGAATGCACAGTACCACATAGCAAAGGCGGTTATGATCACGTAATGAGCAAAATGGGTATGGTGATTAAAATTGGCAGCGAAAGATAATTGAATAAGGGTTCATCGGTGCCAAGTGATGGATCCCTTAACCACATACTCTATCTTACTGTTGATACCTTCTCCCCTGCCAGGTATTTCGTTCGGCCAGCCGTTTCTCTACTTTGGCAACAAACTCAAAATTTTTCAATCCCCAACGTGGTGCGATCAATAAGTCATGCGGAGCCTGACTGATAAAACGCTCCATAACAATGGCCGGATTCATCAGCTCCAGAAAGTCAACCACTAATTCGATAAACTCTGCGGCTGTAAATAAATTAAAATACTCCGGCTGATCCAGATATATCTTCCCAAACTCACTGCCTTTAACTATTTGTAATTGATGTAATTTCAGGAAGCTAATGGGCAATTTCGATACTTCACCGGCATGAGTTAACAATGCTTCGCGACCTTCTCCCGGTAAGCCCAAGATCATATGCAAACCCACAGGAATACCTGCATCTGAAATGCGATTGGCTGCGTCAATTGTTTCTGCATAAGAGTGCCCACGATTTATTAAGTTAAGAGTCGTATCCGATGTTGATTCGGCACCCAACTCAATGGCAATATAATATTCTTTTCGCCACTCCTTCAATACTTTCAACAAATCGTCAGAGATGCAATCGGGACGAGTCCCCAAGACTATACCTGTAACCTTGGGATGGCTTAAAGCCTGTTGATATTGTTCGATCAAATAACTTGTTTCGCCATAGGTATTGCTGTAGGCCTGAAAGTAAGCCAGGTACTGCTGTGTCTGATATTTAGGGCGAAAAAAGGATGTGCCCTTTTCGATTTGCTCAATAACACTCAATTCAGGACCACAATATGAAGGATTAAAAGTACTGTTGTTACAAAATGCACACCCACCGGTTCCTTTTGATCCATCCCGGTTTGGACAGGTAAAGCCCGCATTAATGGAAACCTTTTGTACCCGCTCTCCAAACGTTCGCTTAATATATGAGCTATAATCGTTATATCGTTTGTTGTGTCCCCAGTGATATTGCATTGCTTCAAAATAATTAGTCGGCAAAGATAGGGAAAAGGTTGATTAGTTAAATTGGTTGGTAGATTAAGAGGTTATTAGGTCATTAGATTAGTAGATCATTTTGCAGATCGAATAGATGATCTTTTCCAAAGTTTTAAAACTTTGGAAAAGGTGCTAAGCTATAATGAGTCATTAAATCCAATGTGTCACTCCCTAAATAAAAAGTGTCACTCCTTAAATACAAAGTATCGGTCAAATAATGACATGTACCGGTCGTTAAATCATGTCTGTTAGTTTCTGATTTAAGCTATAGTGATTCAAACAGCACACAAACCGGACTATCTCCCCTTATTTCGCCTGCAAAAGACAATAGGCCAGTCTGCTTGTCTCGCCTAAATGCCACGAGGTTGTTAGAGTGTTGGTTCGCTACAACTAACATCTCACCATCAGGAGTTAATGAAAAATTACGCGGCCAGTTGCCTTTCACCTGTTGATGACTTATCAGTTTTAAGGACTTGCCCGACTTATCCACCTGATAAATAGCCAATGAATTATGTCCGCGATTTGAAGCATATAAAAAACGTCCATCATTCGAAATATGAATGTCAGCACAATAATTAACCTCAATATATTCCTCTGGAAGCGTGGATACAGAATTGATAAGCTGCCAACTTTCATTAGTTTTCGCAATAATTGAAACAGTGCTGTTTAACTCATTAATCACATACATCACTTCTTTTGACGGATGAAAAGTTAAGTGGCGTGGTCCCGCTCCTGCTTCCACCAGCAAACTATCGATCTTAAGAAGCTGATTATCTTTGATTTTATAAAATATCAGCTGATCAATTCCCAAATCTACAGCTACCACTTCATTTTCATTCAGCATCCATGCTGAATGTGCGTGCGGACCGGTTTGCCGATCTGTAATGCTTTTCCCGCTATGCTGACCTACTGCGAGCAAGTCGCTCAGTTTCCCGGAAGCATCCACTCGCAAGTAACCAATATTACCACCAGAATAATTCGCCATCAACACATCCCCATCAGCACTGGCAAGCACATGGCAAGGGTGCGCTCCTCCACTCAATGATGTTGATAAGTGTGATAATCCTCCATTCGTAATTTGATATGATTCAACGGTGCCTGTTCCTTCTATGTCCACTTCACTTACTGCTAATAGTGTCTGCTGACTGTTGGCAAAACACAAAAATGAAGGGTTGGTTGTTTCAGCTACTAGTTGCAAGGAATCAAATGTACCATCGCTTTTTAGCACTCCTTTATAGATACCTTTGCTATCGCCATCGGTATAGGTTCCCAGGTAAAATGGGTAGTTTTTTGATTCTTCTTTTGCCGTGCAGGCCATTAATAAGCCGGCCATTAGCATTAAATGAATAATTTTCTTCATTGGTTTTATGGTTCGTTACACTAAACTTCCACCTGTATATTCCAGATCTTATTATCATAGAATAATTGGTATTATTTATCTGGCTTCGCATTTTTGTTTTTAAATCGTGCCTTTGCCAATAAATACCCTAAAGTAAACGGCAATCCAAAGATAACAGCAACCAGCACAATAACAACAAAAACAATCAGCCAGGATATCTGCCTCATAAAACGAATAAGATTATCGGTTGTTTCCTGAATCAAAACCTTGCCCGATTGAGTCATATCGTCACGTAAAAGTTCACGCTGTTGGTTCAGGTAATTTTGCAGATATTCACGCTCTTTCGATAACTCATTAATATTTGAACGCATCCCCGTATTAAAATCAGACATGATGGGCGATAATTCTTCTCGCATACGAACTGCTATCACACCCATCATCTCTGGTGATTCCTTGGCTACAATTGCTAAACGATTAAGCATTTGCGACAATGAATCGATTCGTGCAAGATATGGTTCCACCAAACTATCATTCTCGAATGTCAATAACAGTAGCTCCTTTTCCCACGCCAGTTGAGATTTAATCTGATCGTTATAAACACTAATCCGATCCGTAAAGTCATTCATTACCTCTGCACCTGTTCCAATGGTAGAGGTATATAATGAATCGGGAATTTGTAGATGTTCGATCAAAAGCGGTCGTACGTCGGTTTTTGAGAATTGCCACTCATATATATCATCAGGTAAAGGATAGCTTTTTACAAATTCGGCCAATGATTGATAATGACTCTTTGTATTACTACGCTTAGCAATTTCATCGATCTGTTCATAAAGTTCCTTTGTTGCATCTGTTGCAATATGACTATGGGAACCAAATTTTTCGACTCCATATCTATTTAAATATTCATCCATTTGCCGGACTAATATCCAGGTGTCAACCAGCGATATTTCAGCATCCGTTTGAAAAGCTGTTCGTGCACAAGCGGAGGTTGCTGCTCCTTTCCACTTGATGGCCTGAGCCTTCACTGACAGATCATCTGAAAGAGTCACAATAGAATCAGCTGCCTGAATCACTTTTCCACTAAAACTTTTATAATACGATCGAACTGCTAAACGGGTGTTTAAATCTTGTTTTGGAAGAGATTCACTGGCAAACTGGGGTTGAAACTTTAGTAATGAACAACTGGATAAGGCTATAGATATTATAGTTACGATTAAAAAAAACTTAGTTTTCATGAGTGTGATCGATACAAAAAAATTAACATTCAGAATTAACTGGTCAAAATCCTATACATGACCTTTGTTAGCAACAATAAATGTACCTTTTATTATTTTTAGCCTCAATAGAACACGTTTAAAAAGATTAAATTCTCATGAAGAAACAAGTTTCATTAGTCATCATGCTTGTTGGTTCGATATTTGGCATGCAGGCGCAAAGTATATTCGATCAGGTTAATGATCCGTATTTTGGTGAAAGCTGCACCAGTATAATGGTGAGTAAAGGAGCCACTACCGATGGTTCGGTGATCACCTCTCATACATGCGACGGCCGTTATCGAACCTGGCTAAGCATTGAAAAAGGTCAATCATTTGATAATGATACCACAACCCCTATTTACAAAGGAAAACTAAAGACGGAAACACCCTGGGATATGCGTAAGGTAAAGCAAGTGGGCACTATTCCGCAGGCTAAAAAGACCTTTAATTTCCTGAATACCGCTTACCCTTGCTTAAACGAAAAGCAGCTGGCTATTGGTGAAACTACTTTTGTGGGGCCAAAAGAATTGGTTAACGAAAATGGCATGTTCCTGATTGAAGAACTGGAACGTATTGCCCTTGAACGATGCTCTACAGCCCGTGGTGCCATTAAGCTAATTGGTGAGCTTATTGAAGAATACGGCTATGGTGATTGGGGCGAGTGCATCACAATTGCCGACAAATATGAGGTTTGGCAATTGGAAATCGTTGGCGAAGGTCCGGATATGATTGGCGGCGTTTGGGCAGCTCAGCGTATACCAGAAGGTCATGTTGGTGTTTCAGCCAATATTGCGCGCATTGGAGAAATAAACCTGAAGGATAAAGATCATTTTATGGCTTCTAAAAACATCTTCTCGGCTGCTAAAAAGCTGGATCGATGGGATGGCAAGGAAACATTTAAATTCTGGAAGGTATACGGAGGTGTTGAAAAGCCATTTAAAATTCGTGAGTATTTTATCTTAAATGCCTTGGCTCCTTCTTTAAATCTTGACTTTGAAGCAGATGAAATTCCATTCTCGGTTAAGCCCGATAAAAAAGTATCGGTACAGGATATTATGGCACTTTACCGCGAAACTTATGAAGGAACTGAATATGACATGACACAAAATTTATTAGTTGCTAAAAAGAAGTTCAACGATAAAAAGGAGGAAATTGGTGTTGATACCATTAAATCGCCAATTGCCAATCCTTGGTTAGGACGTAACGAGCGTAACCTCTACAATGCTCTTAAAGAGGAGACCATCGAGTTTCAGCGCACAGTAGCCGTGTCATGGTGCTCCTATTCCGAAATCATTCAGTTGCGCGCCTGGCTACCTGACGAAATTGGTGGTATTGCATGGTTCAGCTTCGATAATCCGGGGCAATCGCCGCGTGTACCTATCTACTCGGGAACTACAGAATTACCTGAAAGCTTTAATTATTGCGGGCAAAAGCGTTACCGTGAAGATGCCGCTATCTGGCAATACCGTAAGGCCAATAAACTGGCAACACTTGAGTGGCAAAGTACAAAAGAAGGCTTATTAGATGAGGTGGCTTACTTTGAAGAAAAAGGCCAAACTGAAACTAAGGAATTGGAGGCCAGGCTTGACAAGCTCATCAAGGAAGGAAAGAAAAAAGAAGCACAAGAGTTGCTAAATAAATACACCAAGGATTTTACCGGAGCAACTATGTTACGATGGAAAGAATTAGAGGAGAAATACTGGGCTAAATTCGGACTTGGATTCTAAAAAGCAAGATATTTAAAATATCAATCCCCGTAATTTAGATAAGAGTTACGGGGATTTTTTATTAGTTTTTTCACCCTTCAGGAGTTACAGTTGTTAGTTTACCTATTTCTTTATCTACCATATAAAGCCCGCGACCATCAAAACCAATAACATCCATTCTATCAAGAATCCCCATAAAGAGTGCTTCTTCTTCGTGCTGCTCAGCCACATACCACTGTAAGAAATTAAAAGTGGAAAAATCCTTTTCTGCAAATGTTAACTCCACTAATTCATTAATCTTTGAGCTAACATGTTTCTCATGCTCAAAAGTTCGTTCGAACACATCCCTTAAATTTTTAAAATCAATTGGTGGGGCTTCAATTGCACTTACCGATGCCATGCTGCCAGTTTCATTGATGTAGTTAAACAGTTTATGCATGTGCATCATTTCTTCGCTGCTATGCGCGTACAAAAATTTAGCTGAACCACCTAATCCATTGACATTACACCATGAGGACATGGACAGATATAAATTGGCAGAATAGTGCTCCAATTGAATTTGCTCATTCAATTTCTTTAAAACATTGTCTTTTAACATACCATTTGATTTTTAATTAATTACAAGCTCCCTACAATTTAATAAGAATCAAACAGAATGTACAGCGACTTTTTAAGCAAACTATTCACAATTCAGCTTTTAAATACACTTAACAATGGCTCAAAAGAATTCATGAAGCAGCGAACGACAAAATTAATTCACTCCTTACTTTGGGACTTGAATAAATAGCAAGAAAAAAGGGTGACTGCAATGCGTCACCCCTTTCTATATCCTTCGGATTGCTTATTCCACAATCGTCATTTCATCCAGAAGATATCCGGCACCTGCCATCTTATCTACTATAAACAACACATAACGCATATCAAGTGAAATATTTCGACACTGTTCCGGGTTAAACATCAAATCACTCATCACACCTTCCCATGCACGATCAAAATTAATTCCAATTAAATGTCCATCGGCATTTAAAACAGGACTACCTGAGTTTCCGCCCGTGGTATGGTTAGTTGCCACAAAACAAACCGGAATAGTTCCATCCACTTCATAGCGACCATAATCCTTGTTTTTATATAATTCCTTCAATTTCTTGGGCACTCGATAATCGTAGATATCCGGATTATCTTTTTCCATAATACCTTCGAGAGTTGTAAAATGCTTGTAGTAAACCGCATCACGAGCGGTATATCCTTTTACTTGACCATAAGATACACGCAAGGTAAAATTAGCGTCTGGATAAAATACTTTATCAGATTCGAACTTCATCTGTGCAGCCATGTAAGCTTTATTTAATTCGGCCAGCTCCGACGAATATTGCTTCATTTGAGGGTACACCTTATCTTCGTATACCGACTTGAAACTATTGTTTAAAACATAAGCCGGATCTTTTTCCAATTTCTTTATTGATTTGGCAGTGAAATCATTAATAAAGGCCAAAACTGCTTCTTTATCATCAAAAATCGACTTGGCAAATAAACGATCAACATATTTATTGATATCTCCTTTGAATTTACCATTAATCACCTTATAAATATCTGGCTGAAAGGCTTTGTCAATATTTTCTGAATACATGGTCAACAGCTTAGCCGAAAGCTCTTTATCCAATGGCTTGTAATAATCTTTAAAGAATAATTCAGCCTTTTCAGTCAGTTTCTTTTTTACTTGCAGAGCTACTTCTTCACTTGCATCATCAGCCTCATAAATAATTTTTAACCCTGCAATCTGACTGGCCAAGTGAGCAATCTCCATTCCGTTTGATCGAATCATTTCGCGGTAATAGCCATAGGTCAGGTTGTAATTGGTGTAATCTTTATAAACAGCCTTGTATTTATTCAATAACTCAGCATACTCAGGTGCTTCTGCTTTTGACCATTCATTAAAATCAGCCTCGAACTGTTGTTTTTTATTGATAGCATCCAAAATTTCCAATCCGCGATTTTCACCAATCCATCGTTTCCAGCTATTTGAAATACGTGCATTCTTGGCAGCATATTTAATACGTACCGCCGGATCTGCCTCCTGGTAACGATTCATTATCGCCAGTTTCTCCGTTCGAACATCAATTAACTTTGGATTAATTGTTTCAGTAAGCATCTCCAGGTGATATGATGGCACATACTGGTATGTGCTTCCCGGATAACCAAATACCATAGTAAAATCGCCTTCGTTAACACCTTTCAATGAAATAGGAAAGTGCTTAGCCGGTTTATACGGTACATTGTCTTTTGAATACTCAGCGGGTTTGTTATCCTTATTGGCATAAATTCTGAACATTGAAAAATCACCAGTATGACGTGGCCACATCCAGTTGTCGGTATCACCGCCAAATTTACCAATAGCCGATGGAGGAGCTCCTACCAAACGAACATCTTTAAAGATCTCGTTGATAAATAAGAAGTATTGATTTCCATTGAAAAATGGTTTTAGAACAGCTGAATAGTGCGTATCCTTTATAGCTTCCTTTTTAATTTGAGCAATATTCTTATTAATTATCTCCTGGCGCTTATCGGCCTTCATATCATCATCAACACCTTCCAACACCCTATTCGTTACATCTTCCATTCGCTTAAGGAAAGTAACGGTCAAGTCAGGGTTAATCAACTCTTCTTCTTGCGACATCGCCCAAAAACCATTGGTGAGATAATCGTTTTCAACCGAACTATGGTATTGTATCTGACCATAGCCACAATGGTGGTTGGTTACAATTAAACCTTTATCTGAAATAAGCTCACCAGTACATCCGCGTCCAAAAATAACAACTGCATCTTTCAGACAAGCCTGGTTAACACTATATACATCTTCCGCACTTAGCTTGAATCCCATCTCCTGCATTTGCTCGATGTTATATTTTTTGAGCAACATTGGAATCCACATCCCTTCATCAGCTTTCGCCATTGTTTGTAAAAACAAGGCAACAACCAATGTCAATACTATTCTTTTAATCATTTTTGTTGATTTATAGGACATTTATAATTTTCTTAATTTCAGTATATAATCTCTGTACAGGTAGTCCAACCACATTAAAGTATGAGCCTTCAATTCGTTCTATACCAATCATACCAATCCACTCTTGTATACCATAAGCTCCTGCCTTATCAAAAGGTTTATAGTTTTCGATATAGAATTCTATTTCATCACCTGTTAAGGTCTTAAAAAACACCTTGGTACTTACGGTAAAAGTGTGTTGGTTATCCGCTGTGGTTAAAACGACACCGGTGATCACTTCATGCTCATTGCCTGAAAGCATTTGCAACATTCTGACAGCATCTTTTTTATCTTTGGGCTTGCCCAAAACTTCGTTATCACAACATACAATCGTATCTGCTGTAATAACCAAAACATTGCCATTCCTGTATTCGTCCTTGTATGCTTGCGCTTTTTGCCTGGCCAGATAGACAGGCACCTCTGAATAAGATAATTCATTTGGATATACTTCCTCTCCACTGTCTTTTACCAACACATCAAAAGCAATGTCTAATTGCGACATTAGCTCTTTCCTCCGGGGCGATTGCGATGCTAATAGAATCTTATATTCAGGCATTTTAATGATAATCTCTCATTTTAAAATTCAAACGAATGGCAAATATATAATAATTGCACACTTAACTAATGTCTTTTCAAATGGAAGATAAAAGATGTGTTCTAAAACATCTGACCTGTTAGAACAATAAAGATTACTCCTAATAGAATTATGACTTTACTAATAGAACTAACCAAGTGGTAATCAGAACTTGTTTGAGCCTTAACCCATTTATACATCATAAGAAGATGAGGAACCGTAAACCCAATAATAAAATATGGTAGTGCATAGGGAATATGACTAACGGCATCAACGCCAAAATATATTAGCCACAAAGCCATTAACGAAACACTTATCAAGATTAACACAAAAACTTTTGTTAAAGGAATACCTAAGGCAATTGGTAAAGTTTTACAACCAACAGCTCTATCTCCTTTAATATCTTCTGTATCTTTCACAATCTCCCTTATAAAATTGGTCAGAAATGCAAAAATAGCAAATCCACTCGTCCAAAACCAGGCCAGAGAACATGCTTCGGTTCGCACGATTGCCTGTCCGTGAACCCTCACCAACATGGCAAATTCAACTGATACCACCAACAAAACAATAATACCTGTCAAAAAAGATATCAACAGGTTACCTATTACAATGTGGCGCTTAAAGGTAGTACTGTAGTACCACAATAAAACTGGCACTGCAATAAACATAATGGCATAGGTTTCCTTTCGCGCAACGTATGCGATAAACAAACCTGTGAGAATTCCGAAAACTGTTAATAAAACATGCAGGAACAAAGCAGTCCGTCGGGTAATTCTTTTTCCTACCAGAATCTTTTGCGGTTTATTGATCCTGTCAATTCGAATATCAAAATAATCATTGATAATATAACCAGATGCAGCCAGCAGTAACGTTGATAATACCACCAGTGCAAAACGCAAATGAGACAATACTGGACTCACCTCGAAATGATTTAAGATTGGTAAAATCAAACCATAACGTAATGCGTATTGCATTAAACCAATCATCAATAAATTTTTGTAACGGATGAGTCTTAAATAATCCATACTGGCCAACTGTTTGGGTTGAAGTTAATGGTTTACCAGATATAATCCAAAGCCCATTTACCATGTGCGCGCAATACTTGCTCCATCACATCGCGAACAGCACCCTCTCCTCCTTTTTTGTCAGATATATATTTACAGAGCGATTTGATTTCTTCAACCGCATCAGCCGGACAAACGGGAATACCCACCCGCTTCATAACCGGATAATCAGGTAAATCATCGCCCATGTACATCACTTCGTCTGCTTTAATTCCTGTTTCCTCCATCCACTTTTCGAAACACGGCCATTTATCAGAAACTCCAAGGTAAACATGTTTTAATCCCAAATCTTCATAGCGCTTTTTAACAGCCTGCGTATTGCCTCCTGAAATAATAGCCACAGGATACCCTACCTTAACGGCCAATTGTAAAGCAAACCCATCTTTAATATTCGCTGTTCGCATTGGTTCACCACTTGGATGCATTGGAATTAGTTGAGATGATAAAACACCATCCACATCGAAGACAAATGCCTTCACTTTCATCAAATCTTCCTTGAAATTGCTCATTTCTCCTTTTTTATTTATCGCGAAGATAAAAAAAAGGCCCTTCATCAACATGATGACGGACCTTTGTTTCAACATCAGAATAATATTTTTAAACTTTAGGTGTGATCAAAAATGATTTTCCACTCTCCATCAATCTTTTTCCAGATTAAAGAAAAGTTTCCCTGCGCATTCCCTACTTCCCTTTCCAGATAAAAACTACCAATAACCAGAACACAATCAGGTGCCAACTGGTTAAAATGCTGAAAAGTATAGGTTAAAACACCACGGTGTGCTTTTGTAGGATATCCTTTTTTATAATTCTTTAATGTTGATTGCCATCCACCTGTCATGCTATTTAGACCCATAAATAACAACGAGTCTGATTGCCAGTAAACCTGCATATACCCTTCTAAATCGCCTCGGTTCCAACACTGCCTTGAAGCTTCCATTTGTTCAAGAATATTTGTTTTAACAGACGAATCAACTTCGTTAATCACCAAACGACTATTCGTTGGTTCCTTACAAGAACTTAATAGTAAACTCATCAAAGTGATGTAAAAAATATATTTCATATTCAATCTTGATACAATTAGAAATTAACTTGAAACTGCAGACGCAACAACTGTCCTTTTTGGTGATTTCCATTATTGCCCCCCATAAAATCCGTCATATCTTCATAACGGCGATCAGCCAATGTATAAATGGCTACAACTTCAAAAGCACTGATGGGTTGCCATTCAATTCCTAATTCGAGTTCTTTCATGGAGTAGCTTCGGGCATCTTGCTCAAACTTTTTACCACCATCATAATACATACCTTTCACAAACGGGAAAATCTCCTGTTTTTTATGTTGTATTCTATACATGAGTTGTAAATAACCACCATGAAGGTTTTCTTTCCCAATTGATCCCGTTTCACTTGTTGCATCATAGGCAAACTCAGGACCAACACCAAAATTATACTCAGCCTGAAAACCAAAAGGTTGCGGATAACACACAATTGTTCCCGCTAAGCGCTGATCTCTAAAAAGTTGTCCCTCTGCGAAAGTACTTGATAGAGTGCCATCGTCATTTCTAACAACAACACCTTCAGTAACAGATGTCATAACATACTGACCTGTATATCCTTGAATACCCAACTCCATAAATTGTCCTGAAACTAATTCAAATGGATAAGCAAAACGCATGGCAACGTGTGGAAACTTTTCAGCATCCGGCACTATACTGTTTCCTCTCTGGCCATTATAAAACATTACATAAGCCATCCCATAGTCACCTGAACCTTTTAAACCTTGATTCTTTATTGTTTTAAAAAGATCCCGAATTTTCTTTGGCGCATAATGCAATCCAATATTCATATCACGCTCGTCTTTGACCGCACTGTTTAATGGATCATTTCGGTCTAGTGCCAGGCGGTTTTGTGATGATTGCAAATTCTCAAACCCGAATGGGATCTTGCTTTGCCCCCCACGTACTTGCCATTCGCCCTGTGGATCGAGAAAATAATCAAAATAAGCATCTCTTAATTGTCCAAGGTTTTTACCATCAGAAGCAAAATCAGCCTGAAAGTAAAAATACATGCGCGGATGAATTTGACCAGACAGTTTTACGCGTGCCCTGCGAAGTGAAAAACCATCATATCCTCCATAGGTCCTGTCACCCTGCGGGTTTTCCATTTCCGGATTAGTTTTATACAAGTCGTTGTATCTTAATTGAGTATAACCACTGACCTTAATTTTTTCATACCAATTAGTTGGGAATGAAGATTCCTCTTCTTTTGATTGAGCAATGGACAGTCCACAGCTAAGCAGCAGCAATAAAGCCACAAACTTTAGTCTAATCATGTTATCTTCTTTTTTTGTGTATAGTGCTAAAATTAATAAAATCAACCTGGTAACAATTGACTATTAATTTCGAGGTACAAATGCATACATTCATATACGATAGCTTTACCATTATCCTTTACAATGATTAAAACTAACAATAATCAACACCAGAGCCTCCTTTGAAATTTTTGCTATTTTCACGGTCAAATAATGAGTTAAACAATCAATGATTAAAGCAGATAAATATAAAACAATTGCAACTGCTTCGGAAGGCATTTATAAAGAAAAAGGAAGCAAATTTATAAGTTATGCTTTTCCTGTTTATTCTGAAATAGAAATAAAATCACACGTAGCAGATATCAAGAAAAAATACTACGATGCAAGGCATCATTGCTTCGCATGGCAACTTGGTTTGGATGAGAGTAAGTTCAGAGCTAATGATGATGGGGAGCCATCCGGAACAGCTGGAAAACCTATACATGGACAGATTCGTTCGCATGATTTAACTAATATTTTAATAGTTGTTGTCCGGTATTTTGGAGGAACAAAACTTGGAACCAGTGGCTTAATTCATGCCTACAGGGAAGCCTCCATTGATGCATTGAACAATACAACGATTGTTGAAAAAACTGTTAACGATATCTATCGGGTCAACTTTGATTATGGGGTAATGAATGA
The DNA here is from genome assembly GCF_982718395.1 of Carboxylicivirga sp. Taxonomy (NCBI): domain Bacteria; kingdom Pseudomonadati; phylum Bacteroidota; class Bacteroidia; order Marinilabiliales; family Marinilabiliaceae; genus Carboxylicivirga; species Carboxylicivirga sp. The sequence continues at coordinate 20,175 of NZ_CEXQWX010000035.1, read as the reverse complement.
TATCATGAAGATCATGAAAGATGAAAACCCAAATATTATTAATCAGGATTTTAACCTACGATGCTCTATTGAATGGAGCTGCCGGCAATCCATGGTTGAACGAATCGTAACAAAACTCCAGAAAATTGAATCAGTAGAAGTTGAATATCTCAAAACCGTGTAGTAAAATTTAAGGATTGACCAGAATGCATAAATATGATATTATAGTAGCAGGTGATTGCAATATCGATCTGATATTTAATCACTTTAATAAACTTCCAAACTTTGGAGAAGAAGTATTGGCTGATCAGTTTGATATTGCTCTGGGCAGTTCAGCCGGCATTACTGCGGCACATTTAGCAACTTTAGGAATAAAAGTAGCATATGTAGGTGCTGTTGGAGAAGATAATTTTGGTACACTATTTAAGTCCTTGTTAAGCAATTATGATGTTTGTACCGATCACCTGGTTGTCCAACCCCGTTTAAAAACTGGTGTCACTGTTGTGATGAATAAAGATGAAGACAGGGCAAACATAACGCACGCAGGTGCTATGGCTTCTCTTAAACCAAAAGACATTACAGATGAACTCTTAAAAAAGAGTAAACGTTTTCATCTCTCAAATCCTTATGTACTCCCTCACTTTAGAAATAAGCTACCCGATTTTTATAAGCATATCAAGTCCATAGGAACGCACACTTCTTTAGATCCGCAATGGGATGTTGAAGAAAAATGGGACACTAATTTAAGTACCTTGCTGCCTTACGTGGATGTTTTCTTTCCTAATGCGGTTGAATTAGAAAAATTACTGACTGGTAATCAAATGTCAATGAAAGATCTGGTAAACCTCAGTCAAAACACAATTGCCAATACACTTGGAAGCGAAGGGGTACGCTTAATATCCAATGGACAAATTAAACACTATGAATCGTTTCATAATAGCAATCCGATAGATTGTATCGGGGCTGGAGATGCTTTTACAGCTGGCTATCTTGCTGCACTCATTGAGAATAAATCTACAGCTGAAACCATTGAATTGGCTTGCAAGAATGCAGCCTTATCAACAACGATTGCTGGTGGCACAGTTCCTTATATTTCTCGTCAGGATTTCGAATCTATGTTTGAAAAAACCGGTCTATAAAATTGCCAGACAATACCCATAAAGCAATACAGCAACACCAACTTACAATCAACAAATAACAATGATCGTTCAACCAATCCTTCTCTCCATATTGGGCGCAATCTTTACCTCACTCTTGCTTCTGATGGTCATCACAAGCTTTTATGAACGAAAGAGAAGAGCAGCCTTTAAAGCTCTTACTCTGATGCTGCCTTTTTTAACAATCACTATAGTGCCATACTATTTACCTGCCAGTGTTAATTGGATAATTGCAAGCATTAATGCTTTATTTGTCGTTATAGGATTGTACATATTTGCTCCCAGATTCTTATTTAGAAAAAGGGAAGAGAACCAGCCCAAAGGAAATATTGATGAGCGAACAATCATGTTTGCCAGAAACGAGTTAAAACCAGGTACCGACCGATTTGACAGTTACTACAAAGAATTTCCATCACATAAAGAAAATGACGATAATTTCAGAAAGTTACCCGGTCTCTTAGGAAAGCAATCTAAATTCCATAATTCCCTTTCCTTTGAAGCAACCGAATCCATATTTACTATTGTTGATGGTCTTCACAACTACGTTGAAGGTAAAGCAAAAGATCATTCGCTTAATCTATCTCAGGAAGAATGCGGTCGCTTCATAAAATCATGGGCTGATAAATCAGGAGTTAAATCTATCGGTTTTACTAAAATGAAAGATTATCACTGGTACTCTGTTGGCGGTCGCGGTGATCGTTTTGGTAAAAAAATTAATCAAAATCATCAGATTGGTATTGCCTTCACAGTTGAGATGGATCATGAAATGATTCATGCAGCTCCTAAGGCATCCATCATCATGGAATCTGCAACACAATACTTGAATGCAGGCATTATTGCTGTGCAGCTGGCACAATTTATTCGTAATTGCGGGTTTGATGCAAGAGCCCATATTGATGGTAATTACCAAATTGTTGCTCCATTGGTAGCAAGAGATGCTAATTTGGGTGAGATTGGCCGGATGGGATTATTAATGACTCCGGAACTTGGTCCACGAGTAAGAGTTGGGGTTGTAACCACTAACATGCCATTGCCTGTTGTCGAAAGACATTATGACGATAGTTACGAAGATTTTTGTACTAGATGCTTAAAATGTGCTGTAAACTGCCCGGCATCAGCCATTTCAGGTCGGAATGCTCAACTAATTAATGGTGTGAATCGATGGCAGATTGATTCGGAAAAGTGCTTTAATTATTGGTGTATAGCCGGCACCGATTGTGGTCGCTGTATGAGCACATGCCCATATTCTCATCCCAATAACTTAATGCATAAAATGGTTCGGTGGTGCATCCGGCAATTTCCAAACTTTAGATATTGGGCAGTAAAAATGGATGATTTCTTTTATGGAAGAAAAGCATCTCCCGGAAAACTACCAGATTGGTTAATGACAAAGACTGACACTAAGATATAGTTCGGTCCTTAACCTTAACAGCGGGATTCCCTCTATATATTGAATATGATTCAAGTGATTTGGAAGCCACACTATTAACTGATAAGACAGAATGACTTTCGCATGTAACACCACCTGTAACAACAGACCTCGCTCCTAACCAAACTCCATCTTCAATGATTACCGGTGCAACCTGTAAATCAAAAGTTGATTCCTTATAGTTATGATTACCAATAAGTATCAAAGCTTCCTGCGATAAACAGCAATGAGAACCAATAACAACCTTATCCAAATTATCAATCCATACCCGCTCCCCTATCCATGAATAATCTCCAACTTCAAGATTCCAGGGGTACTTAATATTTACACCAGGTTTAATTACAACACCCTTTCCTATTTTAGCACCAAAACTCTTAAGTAACCATACCTTAATGCCTGATAAAGGGTTGAGTGGATTAATAAGAAAAATAGCATTAACCATAAACCAAATGCTACGTTTTAATGTTCCCGCACCTTCATCAAACCAATCGTTACTATATTTCGATAAATCAACTGTGTCCATTATAAGCTCAAAATTCTCAGACCGAAAATAACACCTTTAACGTTTGAAGACAAATTCCTGTAATTAATAATCAAAACACATGCATTCATCAACTATTCAGCATTAAAAAATCAACACCCGATAATAAATCATTTAAATTCATGTATTTTCACTAAACCAATAATTAACTCAAACTACTCTAAAATGGAAGCATGTGATATGATTGACAAATGCGGTTTTCTAATCCGCTATAGTCCTACAAACGAGTTAGCCTGCCGTGGCTTTATTAACAGGTATTGTAAAGGTGAACTGCAGGGACAATGTAAAAGAAAAGCATATAAAATGAAGAATGGTACACCACCGCCTGATAATATGCTGCCAACTGGAGTGTTTTTATCCAAGAATAGCTAAGTAAATAAAAAAGGAGTTCGTCAAACGAACTCCTTTTTATGCGGAGAGAGAGGGATTCGAACCCCCGGTACCTCGCGGTACAACGGTTTTCAAGACCGCCGCATTCGACCACTCTGCCATCTCTCCAGTATTCTTATTAAATGCATTTCCTTAAATGCGGGTGCAAATATAGAGAATTTAAATAATGAGACAAGCATTTCATCAATAAAAAAACAGATAATACTAAAAAAAAGGAGTAGCTATTATAATATGTCTTTTTAGTGCTGATTTTTCCTATTCTTTTTTTGCTGAACATTTGGTAAACACCGGAAATACTCTATATTTGTAGAGGAAAGTTTAAGAATTTATTTATAGAACCCTAAAATTAAGGAGTATTATGAACAAGGCTCAATTAATTGATGCAATTGCTGGCGAAGCAGAATTAACAAAAGCTGATGCAAAAAAAGCTTTAGACGCATTCATTAAAGTAACTGGTGATGCATTAAAAGACGGTGGTCGTGTTGCTTTAGTAGGTTTTGGTTCTTTTGGTGTTTCTGAAAGAAGCGCTCGTACCGGTAGAAACCCACAAACTGGTAAAGAAATTGAAATTCCTGCTAAAAAAGTTGTTAAGTTTAAGGCTGGTAGCGAATTAAGTGACTCTATCAACTAATCTTAATCAAGCTAAAAATATTAAGAGAGTGCTTTGGCACTCTTTTTTTTTGCTATTTTCAGTTGTATAAATTTCAAAATTATGATCGATCAGCTGATAGATTTTCTAGAGCAATTTTCAACCGAAGAGAGAATTAATCAATTGTCTGAGGTTGTAAGGCAAAGAACCAGACACATCACTGTTGTTCTAGAGGATATTTATCAAACACAAAATGCCAGTGCTGTTCTTCGCTCATGTGACTGCTTTGGGGTTCAAGATGTTCATATTATAGAAAATAATAATACATTTAATATCAACCCGCAAGTTGTAATTGGTGCAACTAAATGGTTGCATTTACACCAATACAATGAACAAAATAATAACACTCGTTCAGCTTTAAAAAAACTTAAATCTGAAGGCTATAGAATAGTTGCAACAAGCCCCCACAGAGATGATGTTAATCTTAATGAGTTTGATATCTCCGCAGGAAAAGCAGCTTTTGTTTTCGGCAACGAAAAAGAAGGTATATCAGATGTTGTAATGGAGGAAGCAGATGAATTTATGAAAATTCCTATGTATGGTTTTTCAGAAAGCCTTAATATTTCAGTATGTGCGGCCATTACACTACAGCACATTACCAATCAGTTAAGATCTGGAAATACAGAATGGCAACTTCCCGAAAACGAGTTTAATGAGCTATACCTGGAATGGCTTAAAAAATCGATTAAAAAAAGTGACTTGTTGATTGAAGAGTTCAATAAAAGAAACAATACTTCGTTTTAAACGTTAAATTTTTCAATGAGATACAATTATTAATGATGATATTTTTTTATTTTTGAAGAAAATCAGAGTCTATGAATTGCATTATTATTGATGATGACAAACTCTCGACGAAAATTATTAAAGAATTTGTTGAGAAAACGGATGGTTTGAATCTGGCGGGAACTTTTGATAGTGCAGTGAGTGCCATTAATTACCTGTCAAAACAAGATATAGAGGCAATTGATCTAATATTCTTAGACATTGAGATGCCTGAGATGAGCGGCATCGACTTCCTAAAATCTTTGGATGAATTACCCCAAGTCATTGTTTATTCGTCGCAAGAAAAATATGCAATTGATTCATATGAATACAATGTTACGGACTACCTTCTTAAACCAGTTCAGTATGGCCGCTTTATTAAAGCTGTTAAGCGTGCTCGTGAGCGATTTGAAGAAAAGGAATCTGTAACACGCGAGACCAATGAGATATTTGTAAAAAACAACAGTTCGCTGGTTCGGGTAAAGTACGATGATATACTTTGGATAGAAGCATTAGAAAATTATGTTGTTCTTAATACTTTTAAAGACAAGTTTACCATTCACTTTACAATGAAGGCTATTTCTGAGAAAATGCCACCTGAACGTTATGTTCGAGTACACCGTTCTTTCATTGTAAATATTAATAAGATAAAGGTAATTGAAGACAACTCCGTAATTATAAATTACGAAGGTGGTTCAAAAATAATTCCAATAGGAAAATCGTATAAAGATAAGCTAATGGATGACATCAATTTGATAACGAGATAAAAAGAAAAGCCGTCATGTGACGGCTTTTTTATGTCTTAAATTAATCATCGTCATCTCCTTCATCATAGACTGTTACATTACTCACTTCTGTGTTATAATAGTAAATAATAACCTCAGCGGTGTCACGTAAGAAATTGATTTTTCCAACCACAGCCCGATGAATATCTAAGCCTGTTCTTTCTCTAAGATCATTAAGCATTTCTTCGTATCGTGCCGGTGTTATAAGTTCGATCTTTTCGTAGATAACTAATTTGCTGGATTCGTGCTTTAACAACCAAATACGCTCTAATCCGAATGTAACACCAATAACCAACAAGTTGGTTACAAATAACTCAATAAAACTTACATACGAACCGCTAAGTGCATTAATGACCGATACACCAATTGTAATAAACAGATAGGTCATCTCTTTGATCGGGATCTGGGTAGTCCGATATCTGATAATACCAAAAATAGCAAACAGCCCAAGAGCAAATCCCAACTGCAGGTTAACATTCTCCAACAAAATGCATAGGAGAAAAACGATTGTGCTTATTAATAAGAAAGTAAATAGGTAATCCTTTCTGCGATTATTTTGGTAATAAAGAACCCGCACTAAAATTAAAGCAACAATCAGGTTAAATGTAAAACGAAAAATAAGGTGCAGTAAACTGCCCAAATTCAGTAAGTTGGCTTCAAAAAAGCTAACATCCATAAACATTTGTTTGATTAGTTAAACATACGTACTGCAATATCGCCAAACCTGATAACAATACCATCGATTTTTTATAATAATATTGAACCGCTTGCTTCATCTTACATATAAAAGAGAAAAAATTACGGATCGGGTAAGGGCACATGTCTTTTTACCCGTCATCTTTATAAAGACTAAATTCTTATTTAATGAATAAAACTAAACAAGCACATCCTGCCTTTTGGATACCATCTGTATATTTCGCAATGGGCTTGCCTTTTGCCCTTGTGTCGATGACTTCAGTTTTAATGTATAAAGACTTAGGCGTAAGTGATGCCAGAATAACCTTTTGGACCTCATTAATAATTTTACCCTGGACGTTAAAACCATTATGGAGTCCGGTACTGGAAATGTTCAAGACTAAAAAGCATTTTGTATTTGCAACACAATGGCTGACTGGCATATCATTAATGTTTATTGCTTTTTCACTACAGCTACCTTCTTTCTTTCAGTACTCTATAGCGCTCTTCTCAATATTGGCATTTAGTGGCGCTACACATGATATTGCCACTGATGGTGTTTATATTAATGCTCTTTCATCTCAAGATCAGGCCAGGTATATTGGCTGGCAAGGAGCAGCTTATAATATTGCCAAATTCTTATCAATGTCTGGATTTGCATATCTGGCAGGTGAATTAACAAAAACAATGGGAGCCGTTAATGCCTGGATGTGGGCAATGGTTAGTTGTGGCGGATTAATGATATTTTTAGGTTTCTACCATCTAAAAATGCTTCCATCCGGTGGAAGTGCTACTCATAAGGTAACTTCCTTACAAGACGGTTTTGATACCTTATGGGATGTTATCAAAACTTTCTTTCAAAAGAAGCTGATTATCTGGCATATCGTATTTATTATCCTTTACCGATTTGCTGAAGGACTGGCTTTAAAAATAGTGCCCTTGTTTTTAAAGACCTCTTATGCAGATGGAGGGTTAGGACTTGATACTTCCACTGTTGCTTCAGTATATGGGGCAGGAAGTATATCATTTGTTGCCGGTTCATTATTAGGCGGGTATTTTATTTCTGGGCGTGGATTAAAACGCTCTTTGATGTATCTGGCGATGGCATTTAATGTTCCGTTTGTTTGTTATTTCCTGTTATCATTATTCAGACCTGAAAACATTGCGTGGGTATATGCCTCCGTTTTAACGGAGTGGTTAGGTTATGGATTTGGTTTTGTAGGATTAACCCTTTTTATGATGCAACAAATTGCTCCTGGTAAGTATAAAATGGCTCATTATGCATTCGCGAGTGCCATTATGAATTTAGGCGTTATGATTCCGTCTATGATTAGTGGTGATTTGAGCGATATGATGGGCTACAAACCTTACTTTATTTTGGTTTTAGTTGGTACCATTCCGGCTTTACTCGTTTGTAAATTCGTACCATTTATTTATAGCGAGAAGGAGTTAAAAGAGATGGAGCAAGAGGATGAATAGTCTCTAAGTTTAATAAGTTGAACTGGGTACTAAATCGAAATTAAAACACAAAAAATATAAAACTTTAAAATATGCAAAATCAAGTATCTATACCTTGGGAAGAGCGTCCTGCAGACAGTAGTGAAGTGATGTGGCGCTACTCCAAAAATCCGATTATCGGTCGCTATCATATCCCCACCTCGAACAGTATATTTAACAGTGCGGTGGTGCCATTTGGCGATGGTTATGCCGGCGTTTTTCGTTGTGATAACAAAGCGGTTCAGATGAACATTTTTGCCGGCTTTAGCAAGGATGGTATCAATTGGGACATCAACCATGAGCCGATTGTAATGCAGGCTGGTAATACAGAAATGATCGAGTCAGATTATAAGTATGATCCTCGCGTTACATTTATTGAAGACCGCTATTGGATTACCTGGTGTAACGGTTATCACGGACCAACAATCGGCATTGCATATACTTTTGATTTTAAAGAGTTTTTTCAGTGTGAAAATGCCTTTTTACCTTTTAATCGTAATGGCGTGTTATTTCCTGAAAAGATAAATGGTAAATATTGTATGCTGAGTCGCCCAAGTGATAATGGACACACGCCTTTTGGAGATATCTACCTGAGTTATAGTCCGGATATGAAATATTGGGGTGAACATCGCTGTGTGATGAAGGTAACTCCTTTTGAAGATAGCGCTTGGCAATGCACCAAAATCGGTGCAGGATCGGTGCCTATTAAGACGAAGGACGGATGGCTGATGTTCTACCACGGTGTGATCAATACCTGTAATGGTTTCAGGTACTCGATGGGTGCTGCACTTCTGGATTTAGAGCAACCTGATAAAGTACTTTACCGCACACAGCCTTATTTATTAGCACCTGCTGAGCTATATGAACTGGCTGGTGATGTACCTAATGTTGTCTTCCCTTGTGCAGCTTTAAATGACGATGAAAAAGTAGTGGTTTATTATGGTGCTGCAGATACGGTTGTAGGTGTAGCATTCGGATACTTACAGGAAATTATCGATTTCGTGAAAAACAATTCGTTATAAGTCATTACTACTTAAAAAGTATTAGCCCGAACGTTTGAATGTTCGGGCTTTTTTAGTTCAGATAATTGCCAAACATTCCATTTTCCAAATACAAGTTATACTGGTCTCATTCAACACTAAAATAAGCCGGTACAAATTGTATTAACCTCACCTAACACTAAAACAAGCAAGTACAAATTATACCGACTCCTCTCAACACCAAAACAGCCAAGTACAAATTGTACTGACCCCACCAAACACTAAAACAAGCAAGTACAAATTGTACCGACTCCACTCAGCACCAAAACAATGAAATACAGATTGTATCGTATCGTCGAGATAAAATGATTGATACAATTTGTAACGTGGTATTATAAAAAAGGGTCGATACAAATTATATCGACCAAGGTGCAAAACCGGATTGATATATATTATACTGCCATTATCAACTTTAAACTACTAGTCCGATGAATATAAACGATATGCAAATATTTATCGGACTAGTAATAAAGTATATCATTACAATACTCTTTGCCCGACTGATTTAGTTGACGCATAATTAGTCGGACGACGAGTGATACTACTTAACGAACAATAGTTAATTGACACCCCAGTTTTTATTGGGCTTATCTCCCATCTCCAGTTCCAGTCTGCCACCTTTTAACAGTTCGCTTGCCGGAAATTTAAAATCATTAAGCTCTTTTCCATTGAGACGAGCAGATTGAACATATTTATTGAGTCGGGAAGCTCCTTTGGCCTCAATAATAAAGGTATCTCCTCTCCCATATCGATTTCCAAGCTCAATCTCTACCTTTTCAAACAAGGGGCTGGCTATTTCATATACCGGGTCAACACTACATCCACCATCGGTTTGGAACAGACCAAGAGATGCCATCACAAACCAGGCGCTCATTTGTCCCTGATCTTCATCGCCTAAATAGGCGTTGGAGATTCCATAGCCATAATAGCGATCCATAATGGCTCTGCTCCATTTTTGTGTTAACCAAGGCTTTCCAACCCAATTAAATAAGAAAGCGAAGTGCATAGATTGCTGGTTCCCTTGTATTACAGGATAATCCCAGTATTGGTCATTCATCCCGTTAAATCGTGTCTTATCACTCTCTTCGAAGCCCCAATCCAAACGCTCAATAAAACGATCTTTACCAATCACATCAGCCAGTGCAGGCACATCTTGCGGCACAAAATAAGTCAGCTGCCAGGCATTACCTTCCACATAATGGTGGTTGGCTCCTGATTTATAAGGATCAAAATCCTCTTTCCATTGCCCTTTCGAATCTTTCATTCGTGCATAGCCCATTTCGGTATCAATCACATTTCGCCAATAGCTCCCACGTTTTTTAAATTTACGGTAATCTGCTTTTTTTCCTAATGCCTTAGCAAACTGAGACACAGTCCAATCGTCATAGGCATATTCCAATGAATTGGAGAACCGCCCTAAATCATAAGGAACGTAACCATATTTCAGGTAAGGTATCAGATCACGATTTCCTGCAAAACCACCACCTACTTCCTGTGCAGGTGTTGTTTGCATTTTCTTCACAGCTTCATAAGCTTTATCAACATCAAAATCCCGAATGCCCATCTGGTAAGCACCAACAATCATTGGAATTTCATGCTCGGCCACCATAACGGGTATATATTCCATACCTGCCGGACCTTTTGCGAGCCACCCATTGGCATCGTACATAGCAAGTTGTGAGTTTACCCATCGATTACTCCATTCAGGAGTAACGAGGTTCCAGAATTGATTCAAGTTCCAGAAAGTATTCCAGAAGGCATCACAACCTAATGCAGGAGATGAAGGGTCTTCCATTTTCTGAATTCGCTCATCAGCATCGCGCCACTCGCCATTAACATCGCTAAAAATATTGCGGCTGCATATGGAACGATACATGCTGTTATAAAAGCGTTTCTTCTCTAACTGGTTGTCTGTTTCAATCTTAACTCGGGCAAAGATATCATTCCATGTATCAACATTACTTTGCCGAACTGACTCGAAATCCCAGTTATGAGCATTGATAATTTCCTCTTCAAGGTTTTGTTGTGCATTTTCAATACTTACATAGGAAATCCCAGTCCGCAACTGTACAACATTGTTTTCGCGGGTATCAAATTCCACTATCGCCCCGGCATCTTTGGGCGCAGTTACTTTAAATTCATCTGTTTCCTGCACACCATTTTCTGTCCAAACCTTAAAGCCTTTGATGGGCTGGTCAAATTCAGCCACAAAATGAACAATGTATTCCTGTGATATTCCTCCACTCCAGGTATCTGGTGTTATCTGATGGCTATAGCCTTCAATTCTGTAATCACTTGTTTTTTTGATGTAGGCATCCAAACAGTTATAGGAATATTCGGCCGGTATCACCAAATCGAGCAAAACACGCGAACCATCACGATCTTTTGGAAATGTATATCGTTGAAAACCGCAACGGGTGGTTGATGTCAGCTCGGCATGTATATCATAATCCGTCAGGTCAACACTGTAATAACCAATCGGAGCTTTCTCGGTTTCCTTATTAATGCGCGAACGATAACCACTGTCGGCATCTTTTTCATCACCCACCTCAACCTGCAAGGGGCCATTAGTTGGCATGGTTCCCAATCCGGCCATTGTCCATTCATGAATATGAGAGAAGGTTCCAATGGATTCAAATACTGGTTCATAACCTCCCTGCCAGCTTGGATTCTGGTTGTCAGGACTTAGTTTTACCATACTGAATGGCATCCACGGACCGGGAGCAATCATCCAGCGTGAATGACCGGTTCCCATTTTTGTGTCTACATAGTCGGCGGGTGTTACATCTCTAGCTGCATATCGCTCCACCTTCCCTTTTGAGATGCTCACATCATTAACCAGAATTTCATAGCTACTTGTTTTATTCACTTCTACTGCCGGCATGGGAGCTTCAAATATGTAACGTCCTTGCTCAACATCAGCTTTGAATATTTTCTCACCATCCAATAAAACGGTTAACTCCGGTCGTTCTTCCAGATGCTCAACATCAACCAGTAATGCTTGGTTTCCATTAAGCTCGTAGTCTGCAACTTCCACCTTTCTGATATGCACCTGATCTGGCTGGGTTAACTGAATTCCGGCAGGACCTTCCAACTTAATTTGGTCGAATTTGATCCACGATCCTTCCAGTGTGGTCATACTGATTTCATTACCTCCGGTTTTTATTAGTCCCGAAGGAAGAGGTATTTCCAGCAAATATTCCGAGTTTGAGGGAATTGAATCAATTGGGCTGCCTGAACTGATTTCTGGTACCCTGTATTTCCAGGCTTTACCATTCACCAACACTTTAAATAATGGTAAATCCTCGGGGTTACAATCCAGCATATCAATCGTTAACTTAAAGTCACCTCTGGATGGTAGTTTATCAACCCCAAATAGAATATTCAGGGTACTTGAGCGCCATCCTGACGTTCCCCAGGTTCCTCCCCAAGTATCACTTGTTCCGGGAATAATATATGGCCAGTTTTCCTTTGCCTTTGAATGGCCGATCAGAAAGTATTTATCTTCCCAACCAAAATCACTGGCAATAAAATCATTATAATCGCCGGGATACAGTGCAAAGTCAGAACCTGAACCATTGTTATCTCCTATTTGCCACACAACTGTTGTCTCTTGTTTACAAGAGCTAAACAGAAACATAGCCAAAACAATTATGGATATATTAATTTTCATACAATTTAATTTATGGTTCTATACAAAATACAATGGGTAACTTCATTTCTCAATTATGGGGCTTTGCCCCAAACCCCACTTCATTTTCTTGTTTTGATACAAGAAAACAGAAGCAAAAGAAAATCACGGCTACAAGCTCTCAGCTCAAATAACTACGGTTCATTGGCTAAAACGCTGAACTCGCTAACGCTCAAACAGCACCGTTTTTAACGTCAATCTCACCTTGTTATTTGGCTTCTTGCTTGAGGCCGACCAATACCCACTAACAATCATATTGAGCCTTATTTATTTCATAAATGCTTTAACAACAACAGCATTTGCACCTGATTCATTAATGATTTTATAAGATCCTGCCGCTGCCGGAATAACAAAAGTTTCAGCATAATTAAAACGCTGACGGCTGCCGTTTGCTGTTTCTACAATGATACTGCTACCCTCAACCAAAGACAGTACATTGCATTTATCTCCGGTCTGTATCTCAACTTGTTCACTGATTGAGTAGCGCTCAACATCATAACTATGGTTTTTATGCGTTGGCAGATGGTAATGTTCGTATGCTTCTGTTTTGTTCAGCAATGCTGGTTTCGATATCAGATTATCTTTCACATACTGTCCTTTACGATCGAAATTCAGGTTTTCCATACCTCGATCCACATTTATCGGTCGTGGTTTTCCATCCAGATCCACTCGAAGCCAATCATACATTTTAAAGGTAAAGATGTAAGGCGTGGTACTAATTTCCAGCACCAGGTTATCCGTACCCGATCCATGAATAGTGCCTGGTGGAATCAGGAACAAATCATGTTTCTTAGAGTCATGTATCTGAACATGTTTGGTGATATCAATCGGTTCTTTCTTTTCAAAACTGTACTTCAGGTCTTTCTCGAATTCCTCTGGATCAATCGAATCCTGAAAGCCTAAGTAACACTTAGCATCTGCACCGGCATCCAGAATGTAATAGGTCTCTTCCTGAGTGATGGTTTCACCAAAGTGCTTTTGAATATATTCTAGTTGAGGGTGACACTGGATTGATAAATTCCCACCATCAAAAGTGTCCAGAAAGTCAAAGCGTATAGGGAATTCATATTGATACTTTTCGGCATGTTGTCCCATTATAGCTTTATGCTCCTGAAACATTAAACAGTCGAATGACACCTCCAATAACTTGCTATCACTTTCAAACAAAAGTCCGTTTTCGGGGACAATCAATTCAAAGGACCAAGCATAGTTGATCACATCCTGATTCAGTTCTTTGATTTTATCCTTGATCCATTGCCCGCCCCATGCACCTGGTTCAAACCATGGACGCACACGAAATACATTTTGTGACATGGATTTAAGTCCGGCGCGTAATTCATCACCATTCATCCAAACAACTTCGTTGGTTTGTTGCCCATCAATGACTATATCAATGCTATCGAGAATTGATGCTTTATGAGCATTTAACACCACCCAATCAACAAAGTAAAATCGTTTGTACATGGGTTTGATGGACACCGGAGCTGATGCACCCAGGTTAGTTACCGAACCAGCCCGGGCTCTGAACTGAAGTTCATTCTTTGGCAGATCAACATAAATCAAAGCGCCTTTATGCTGCGTTAAGCCAGCCCCTGCACCATAAATAATGTTGATATCAAAATTGTTGTCCGGTTTGATCTTCGATAGTTTGTCATTGTCAAAGAAATCAATCAGATCAAGACTTGTGCGTGTTCCGAAAATTGGATCATCTCCTCCTAAAAAAGGCTCAATCATTTGATAAACTTCAGACCCTGATTTCAAAGCCTGTTCAACGGCGATGGCATTAACACTTTTGCCAAGCTGCCTGAATTCATTGCTTAATAATTGAAGCAGTTCATCAAAAAAAACACCTACATAACCGTCGATGATTAAAGTTGAATGATCCTTCAGAACTGATGCTAACTGACGTACTTCATTACTTATTACGCCAGATTCCAACTTCATGCTGGGGTATATATCATAGACCCCGGTTGAGGTGTCCTCTTTGACAGTCGGCAATAAAAACTGCTTTGTTTCTCTTTTCTTACTCATTACTCCTTCGTTAATTCTTCCAACATCTCTATTGCTTTGAAAAGCACGCCCGCTGAGCCTCTAAATGTACCTGAACCTGTTGGTTCATTATCAATTGTGTACCACTCAAAGAAGCCATCATTCGCAACAACTCTTTCGGTCATTGGCAGTAAATTATCGTAGGCCTCCTGATAAAACCCGTTATTGATTAATTGCTGAATCATTCGCGCACCAAACCACGTCCAGTCACCGCCATTCTGATAACCATAAGGGTACATGCCTTCGTTTTCAAATGCCCAATCCGGATATGGCGGATACATGGTCAGGCCTATTGATCCGGCTCCCGAAGCTTTTACATTGGCGATCATTTTTTCAAGTGACACCTCAATCTGGCGTTTATTCAATAGTCCAGCTTCTATAGCAACAGCTGTTCCTCCGTGATAGAATATCTCATTCTCATTAAAATCATCAGGGTATGGTGAGCCATCGAGATAAACATGCGGTATATACTTTTGATTCGACTCGTCCCACAAGTGTTTCTCCACATTTACTACCATATTGTCTCTGACAGGTTTCCACTTCTTGCTTGTCTCCGGCAACAGTTCCATAATGTTATTTAAGGCAATAATCATCATGGCATTATCGTAAATATCCAGACAGTATTTGGTATCATCTGTTATATAAACTCCCCATGGATGACTGTGCTGAACATCGCCCCAATCAGCCGTGGTGGCACCGTAAATCAATCCATGCTCTTCACTCCAGCGATGATCCAGCAAAAACTGCATGGACCACTCCAGCCGCTCGGCAATGGTTTTATCGCCAATTTTCTCATTTAGAAAATCTACATCACCCGTTTTCGTAACATACTTGTAAACTGCCTGCACCAATGATGCTTCATGATCAGTTTCCACTGTGTTCTTATGACCGCAATAATCGGGCTCCAGATCACTATAGAAATACTGGTAACCTCCTTCGGTTTGTACCGCTTTGCTTTGTGGTATAAAACCATCTAATATATTACCATCATCTCCTTGCAAGCGGAAAAATACCCGCAGATTTTCCTTGAGTGTCTCATTCGGATAAACCTCTGCTGATAATTCAATAAAGGTGTTATAGTCCCGAATCCAAACTTCTCCATATCCATCGCCGGCATTAAATCCGGTTTTGACTACCTCCAGGGCTTTTTGCTTAACAAACGCGAAACTCTCGTTGGTTTCTATTGCCGTTTTTAACTCCTGGTTAATTTTAGGCTTTGGGGCACAACTAAACAAAAGGGATGCAACCAATATCCAAAGCCAATTCACTTTTAAACTTTTTCTAATCATTGTATAAGTATTTTGAAGGTTTCTTATTGATTTCAATTTCTACACCATTTACCAGGTGCTTAAAGGGAACTAAGTTACTTTCCATTGTCTCACCATTAATCTTAATGGATTCAACCACCATATTTTCACGAGTGTTATTATGCAATCTAATACGGATATAATCGCCCTTATAAAACTCAGGGTTTAAGCGAATATCTATCTTATCAAAAGCCGGACTTCCAACCTGCATTTCTGGATTTTCACCTGTCAATCCGGCTACATCAAATAAGCCAATGGAAGCCATCACATACCAGGCACCCAATTGCCCCTGATCTTCGTCCTGACCATAACCATAGCCATGTATAGGGTTTGTACCGTAAAACTCATTACATATGGTTCGGGTCCAGAATTGTGTCTTCTCCGGTACTCCTGCACAAGTATATAACCATGGTATATGCAAACTTGGCTGGTTTCCATGGTTGTATAATGTTTCAACTCCGGCAAATGCATCAATTTCCGTTCCTCCACCAAAAGCCATTTCACGAGAAGACAAGAACACAGAGTCAAGGCGCTGGATAAAACGCCCTTTTCCAATCCGATTAACCAAAGCTTCACAATCGTGAGGCACATAAAAACTATATTGCCAGGCATTACCTTCCTGAAAACCTCTCCAAGCCTGAAAAGGATTAAAATCAGCGATAAATTCACCAACAGAATCAATGGGGTGAATAAAACCATTCTGATCATTAAACAGTGTTTGCCAACCCTTTGACAATTTAATCAGCTGTTCATACTCTTTTTCTTTACCCAACATTGCAGCCATATTTGCTACAGCGTTGGCACTAAACGAATATTCCAAAACATGAGAGGCTGAAAACATGGTGGCCTCTGGTATTTCACCTACTTCATCGGTGTGCGCAATGGTTCCTTTTTTAACAAATTCTTCAACATCCAACTTTCCGGCACCTAAAGGACGGCCTTTCCACTCCAGTTCATTTTTCAAGGCCGCTTCAAAAGCCAGATCCACATCATAGTTTCGGATGCCGCAATTATAGGCCGCTGCTATTATTAATCCAACGTAATTGGTACCAACACCAGAAACATATCGGCTGTTTGCCAAGCCATCGCCCAACCAGCCTGTATCTTTATAAACCAACAAATGCGATTGTACAAAGTCATTATAATATTCGGGCCAGGCCAAAGTCCATAATTGAGTCAGGTTCCAGAAGGCGCCCCAAACGGCATCGGTATTGTAAAAGCTGAATTCAGGCTTGCCATCTTCATCCAACGGAATATGACCAATTGAACCATCATTTTTTGGATAGGCTCCATTAACATCACTGGCTAAACCGCGTCCCAACAGAGCATGATATAAACCAGTATAAAATTTTACTTTATCGTCCTCTTCGCCACCTGAAACTGCAATTTTGCCTAATTCTTCTGTCCATACTTTTTGAGCATTCTCTTGGGCAACATCAAAAGGCATCGATTCTGCCTCCAGATTATTTCGTGCATTCTCAATAGAAGTATAGGATAACCCGACCTGTACTTCAACTTCCTTCACATTCCCGGTATCAAATGTAACATAAGCGCCTGACCCGACTCCTTTAACTTTTGCATTCATTGGCTTAACTGTATCACCGATGAAAGTGCCGAACTCCTCAATCTTATGATCCAATCGGGCCGAGAAATACATATCTACAAACGAACCATTCTGATACTTTTTGACATATTCAGGAAGTGTCCTTACCCACCCCTCTATGGTTGTATCATCTTTTTTATAGACTTTGGAATCAATCACAGCTCCACTCTCTCCCTGTCGTCTGCCAATATCAAAAATAATGTGTGCTTGTTGATTTTCAGGAAAAGTATAGCGATGAAACGCCACACGTTTTGCAGAAGTCAGTTCTACCTTAATATCATAATCATCGAGCTTAACCTTATAATACCCGGGCTTGGCAACTTCGGTGGCCTTATTGAAGCGCGAACGGTAACCCGAATCCGGATCTTCCAGTTTACCCGGCTGTGTTTTTAACTCACCACAAGTTGGCATTAATGAAATACCACCCAATTGGAACTCATGAATGTTTACAAATCCTTCGATGGAAGTATGCCGATCATCATAACCAACGGCTTCCCATCCTGATTTATTACCGTAGTGACCGTTGGTTGATGGTGCGGGTTTGGCCATTCCAAATGGCAATGCAGCCGGTGTGTAAAAAAACCATCGGCTATGTGCAGTTCCAATGTTAGGATTCACATAATCCAGAGGGATTTTAGACTTTTCGCATGAAGTAAAACCTAACAATGAAATTGAAACCAGAAACAAGTAGAATAACTTTGTTGATATGTTTGAACATATAAATGATTTCATCTTTTTTAGTATTAATGAGTTTTTATTTTTGAGATTTAATACCTGCCAGAACGAGTATAAATATCAGGAGTCCAAGAATGATCCATAGGCCTCCATTTAGGTTAATTTCCATTGCAAAAGCTACAAGCATTGGGAATATAGCACCTCCTGAAATTGCCATCATCATCAGACCTGAGATTTCGTTTGATCGTTCAGGGTAATTCCCTACTGTTATGGAATAAATCAAAGGGAAAATATTTGAAACACCAATGCTTACCAATCCAACCAATATCCATGCTGCTAACTGGTTCTGAACAAAGCTTAAAACGATTACAAACAAAATGGCAAGAATGGTTGAAAAACGCAAAAATTTATTCGCATTATACTTCAATAAAAGAATACCTCCTGCCAATGTACCCAACATCTTTGCAAAGAAATAAACAGTTTTACCATACTTTGAAGCTTCTTCACCAACACCTAATTTGAGATGAAGAAAACTACCGATATTCGAATTGATGGCTACATCTATGCCAACTACAGCAAAAATACCCAGTACCATTAATGCTATGTATTTATTTTTAAGTAGTCTGAAACACGATGACAGCGTGACCGTTTCTTTGTTCTGGCTTGACTCTTGAATATCAGTAGCATTCAGCCATAAAAAAACCAGGAATGAGACAATTCCAAACAGGTACAGCCCAAATCTCCAGGCTCCTTCCCCTCCGAAACCAATGGTAGCTGCTAAAAATGGTCCTACAACTGCTGCGATATAAGGCCCGGCCATAGAGCCCAGTGATTTTATAAACTGCGAAAAACTTAAAAACCCAGACGCTTTTGATTCTGGCACCACATCAATCAATAGT
This sequence comes from Carboxylicivirga sp., assembly GCF_982718395.1. NCBI lineage: Bacteria > Pseudomonadati > Bacteroidota > Bacteroidia > Marinilabiliales > Marinilabiliaceae > Carboxylicivirga > Carboxylicivirga sp. The sequence continues at coordinate 1,047 of NZ_CEXQWX010000035.1, read as the reverse complement.
GGGTTAGCAGAAACCTGCATAATTGTATTCCCGATTCCCAGCAAGGAAAAAGAAAGTAAAATAACAGGCAAGGAATTTCCAAGAAGTGGCACAAATAAACCAACGGTTGTAATTATTAATGAGATGCTTAATACTTCCTTTTTACCAACGCGCGATTGCCAGATTCCTACAGGAACGGATAATATAAAGTACCAGATAAATGCTACAAAAGGGATGAGCTGTAATAAGTAGGTTGGTGTCTGGGTACTTTGTTTTAATTCGTCCACCCCTGTTCCAACTAAATCAACAAAACTTACAACAAAGAAGGTTGTAATGACAGGTAAGAGTGTTTTATATCTTAATGTTTCCTTGTTCATATTATTTACATTTGTTCTAACTGTTCTTCTATAGAATTGTAAAACTGATCATTCATCAACGATGCTGCTCCAACAAATGCGGCATCTTCCAATAGAATTGAAGGAGCAACTTTTATTTTTATTCCTTCTTTATCTAGCTCTGTAATAAAACTGCCCTCAAACAATGAAAATGCTTTTGAAATATTTCCACCAATCACCAGATTTTCCACATCAAAGCGTTTCAACCAAGGGCTTAATAATACTGCCAATTGCGTCCCGAAATCATCAAAAACATCTTTGGAATGGCTGTTTGTATTGTATAACTCTGCTATTGGCTTGACGCCCTCCACAACTACACCTGATTGATCACTGAAGCGGGAGATTAATCCACGGGTTGAAAAATAATCGTCGGCAATGCCATCCGCAAAAGGCTCATTCCAAAGCACTCCACCTTCAGGCACCGTATTATCTGAAATAACCGGCTTACCATCCCATAGAAAAGCAGATCCGAATCCGGTACCAAGTGTAATTGCTAAAGCTTTTTCTGCACCTTGCAATTGTCCATTAAAGTATTCTCCAATGGCAAATGCAGTAGCATCATTGATAAAGCGAATTTTGTTCTCTTCAATTCCCAGCCTGGTAGCCAGAGCTTTTCGCATGTCAACACCATTTAACAGGCTGTATTTTGCATTTTCGACAGAGAACATTGCAA
>NZ_CEXQWX010000034.1:0-43956 GCF_982718395.1 Carboxylicivirga sp. | reverse complement strand
AACACTTTTGGGATAGTCATCAGATAAATAGTTTGCAAGAGTGTGCGATATGTGGTGCATTCGTTGTTTCAACTCCAGTTCGTCCCAATCGACAGCATAAATTTCCTGTAGAAACTGATCCTTGTTAAAGTCATGTAAAACTGTTTCAACTGCCTCTGTTAAAACTTCGAAGAACTGTTCAGAATAAAGGTCTTTAAATAAATCTGCCATACGATGTGGATTAAGAAACTGTTTAAAACTTCGGCAAAATAAATAAGTACCGGTAAAGATGCAAGAAGAAGGAGATGTGTTAATAACTTAAGTATGATTCCACAGATTTTTCTGCCCTATCAAGGGCAAAGATTTTGTCCTTTTGAGAGTAATGATTCCTGCTAAATGCAATGAGGATATCCGGAATAACAGTAAAGTTTTTGGATATCCTCATTCATATTTTATTCTGCTTCCCTCTCAATAATTCATACTGTGAGCTGCAGTTAAAAGGCTTTGATCAGGAAGCGGTAATCGTTACCGACTGGCTTTAGTTATTCACCTGTTGCTTCAATTGCTTAATGCGTTCTTCCAGCTGATTGATTTCCTGCTTGTCAAGCCCGGCTTTCTTTAAAATTTTGAGCTTCTCTTCGAGGTAAACGATGTTATTGGCCAATGGCCACCGGCTGACCTCAAAGGCCTTTTCCATCCATTGAGCGGCCTGCAGATAATGTTTGCTTTGGGCATTTGCATCGTTGTCAATGGCCTTAGCCCAGTTGTAGTAAAGGAATGAATTGTCGGCATCGTGATAAGCCAGATTTATATTATCATTTACCTTGTCAATATAGTCGTCCCAATTTTTCTCTGCACGACAAATGCTTTCTTCTATGTAGGCGATCATTTTCTCACGACCTACGACTTTACGCTTCTTTAATGTTTTACCATATTGTTTAAAGCCATCATAATCGACCTGGTCTTTCTTAACCAGAGAATGTCCATAGCTCAGGTAGCTTTGAAATAATTTCTGATCGATTTCTTCCGGCGGATATTGTTTTTTAAACTCATTCTGATGTTTATCGAACCAGATAAAAGCCGGTGAATAAATATCGCCCGCATAATCTTTAAGCAGGTTGTAGTTTTGTTTTTCAAGCAATGCACTGCCTTTTACTTTCTCAAAATAAGCCTGCAATACCGATTGAATGATCTGCTTTTCGTAGGCATTACCCAATGCTTCAATGTAACGAAGCATGGTTTGATAATCATCGGGTCGGGCTTCGTATTGACGCTTTAAATCGGCCAGTCCTTTACCATCAATAACCAATTGTGCTGTTTTTATCAGGTCTTCAGCTTTAGGCGCACCAACTGTTTTATGAAGTTCGTTCCCATCTTTATCAACCCAGATAAGAGTGGGGAAGGCCTTTATATTGAATTGCTTCTTGAGCTCAGGTCCTTCACCTTTTTCCATATCTATTTTATAATTGATAAAATGTGTGTTAAACAGTTGACCAACTTTTTCCTGCGGAAATACATTTTTTGATAGCATCTTACAAGGCCCACACCATGATGTATAACAATCGATAAAGATTGCCTTGTTTTGTTCTTTAGCCAGCTGCTTTACTTCACTCCAGCTGCCATGTGTGAACTGAATGCCTTCTTCGGACTGAGCGAAAATTCCTCCAATAATGAGGCTTAAAAATATCGTTAATAAAGTCTTCATATTTCTAACATTTGCAACAAACGCTTTGAAAATGAATCCAAAGCGTTCGTCTAATAAAACCAAATATAAACCAATCTTTTAGTGGCCTCCCATTCTCATTGCCGGGATAGCACGGCCACCTGTTTTGCCTTCAGCCTTGGCTTCCTGCGCTTCTTTATACGTTTTGTCCAGTAATTGACGATGTTTAGGTGTAATATTAACAAACAGGTCATTCATTGCTTTGGCAACTGCCAGACGTTCGCCTGTAATGCCGGCTTTTTGTAAGAACTCATAGCTGTCGCGATAAGCAATAGATAAGCTGAACATATCCAGTTCTGCATTATTATATTGTGCTGCAATGGCGTCATCCATCAGGTCAGAAGCTCTTTTGTAGATGGCCTTATCTTCGCAATCCTTAAGACGATTTAGCAGGTTAAAGCCAACTTCGGCATAATACTTAGGATTTTTAGCAAATCCTTCAGCAAATTTCTTTTCAACCACATCCATGTAACCGTCATAGTCGCCAACATTAACCAGTAAAGCTCTGTTGGTATAATCCTTCACGGCATCAATACGGTCAAAACCGTTTGTTTCCATTAGGTTCAACAGTTTATCGAATTTCTTCTGATTAAATTCACTTTTGGTTTTAACATCTGTCAGATCACCAGCATGGCCGTAATATAAACCAGACTCAAAGTATTCGCCTTTAAAGCCATTCTCTTCAATAAACTTCTGCTTGTTCTTAAAAAAGTATGACGCTTCTTTGCTAAACGGATCTTTTACATAGCGGCTCAGTAACCAGAAATAGTCCTTTTTGTGCCAGTCAGCTTTCGGAATCATTTTCAGATAATGCAAGGCCACCTCTTCAGCTTTGGGATCACTCACTTTAACAAGATAGCTCAGGTAATCCTCAACTGTTTTCAGATCCTTCTTATTCTTTTTGTATGCTGCTGCCAATGCTTCGGCACGTTTAGCTTCAGCAGGAGCACCCTTAGCTTCTTTAATTAACTCTTCTGCCGGACGGAATCCTACCACACGGTGTAATACCTTTTCGTTGGAAGGGTCGATGAATAACATGGTAGGGAAAGCTGATACACCAAATTTATTTTTCAGATCAACTCCTTCACCTTTTTCACAATCAATTTTCACATTGATAAAATTGGCATTAAAGTAGTCACCAACTTCTTTCTGCGGGAATACTTTTTTGGACAACATCTTACATGGGCCACACCACGTAGTGTAACAATCGGCAAAGATTAATTTGTTTTCGCTCTTTGCTTTGGCAATTATTTCCTCCCATGATCCATGTGTAAAGTGAATACCTTCTCCGTCTGTATTATCTGCTTTTGTAACGTGCGTAAAAGTTACGAGAAGCAAACACACTGTTATTATAGAAATTACTTTCTTCATCTTAGTTCTTATTTGTTGATTACTTAGTTAGCAGTTCCTCAAGTTTTTCGTCTATTTTTTTGCCTCTCAGCTGTTTGGCAACAATCTTGCCATCCTTGTCGAGGATGATAATGAAAGGAATGCCACTGAATTGATAGTCTTTCATCGTTTGCTTTCCGGCTTTTGGTGCTAACACCTGCGTCCAGGCCATTTCTTCTTCAGCAAGTGCTTTGTGCCAGTCTCCTTCTTTTTTATCGATGGAAACACTTAATAGCTCAACTCCCTCAGGGTGATATTTTTCATACACTTCTTTTAAGTGAGGAATTTCATTACGACATGGACCGCACCATGAAGCCCAAAAATCAATCACCACAATCTTTCCCTTATAATCTTCCGGAGAAACCATTACTCCGTCAGGTGTAGGGTAAGAGAAATGAGGAGCTACTTTACCCAGTTTTACTTTTTCGGCAGCAGCACGGGCATCTTCCTTGTCTTTAATGTATTTTAAAAGAGGTGGGTAAGTTGGGTTAGTTTTTTTAAGAGTTGCAAGGGTTTCGTCAATCAGTTCTTTATCTGTTTTGTCGCGCAGACGGTTAACTACAGCAAGTACGCTGTTTCTGTCGGCATATTCCTTAGCTAAAAACCGGAAACGGGCTCTATCGTCATCGCTGGCAACACCATATAATTTTCCGGCTATCTCACCATATTTCTCAGGAATATCTTTTGTCGCCTTATACACAGTCTGAGATAAGCCGATCATCACCTGGTACGAACGGTAGTTAAGAAAGTTGAGGTGGTTCATTACCTCATTTTTAGGACCGCCGTGAATGTAAACATATGGCGGATTTTTAATCTTGATTTTAGCTGTGTCCTGTCCGCGGAAATCAATAGCTAGATTTTCATCTTCAGCCCAAAAACGAACCGACTGCCACTTCTGGCAATCCAATGTATATTCACCCGGTACAGTAGTATTCATTTGGTAATGATAGCTTCCGTCATCAGCTAACTGGAAAGAGTCAGTCACCACCTTCTCACCGTCACGGTACTGTGAGATATACATTTTAAAACGGTTGTCAGGAAATTTCACCTTACCACTAAGGGTAATGGTATCAGTTTGTTTATTATTACAGGCACTCAGCAATGTGATTATTACCATTGCTAATGTTAGTCTCGTGTTCATTCGTTTTTTATTTAGTGTTATTCAAACTTCTTTTCTATCGCTTTTTTCATCAGGAACCATTCGGCTTCAACAAGCTTTATCATCTCTTTTTCCTTTGCTTTATCCCTGATGCCGAATATGCCTTCAAACTGGAGATACGAATCATCCTCATCGGCTCCGACTATAAGGCGAATAACCCAGGGCTGATCATAGTAATCTGAACGAGTGATGTAATAGGCGATTAATTGTTCGTTTTTGTCTAATACACTCACTTCCTGCTGTCGATTGGCATCGTTAGGTATGGAAAAACTTAGTTTGGCATCCCTGGCAATGGCCGGGCATTTTAAGTCTTTAACTTCCGGTATGGATTGATAAAGAGCCCTGGGTGAAGAGATGTACTTCCATACCGTTTCAACAGGTGCATTCACTGTCATTCCTTTGATCACTTTGGGGGCTATGCGCTTGGCCGGTTGCATCTGAGCTTTAATAGCAGGTGCAAACAAAAGGGCAATAGCAATCACCACCAGTGCTCTGCTGATTTTGTTCTTGTTCATTATGTGTGTTAGTTTTTGTTAGTTGGATGTATAACCTTCGTTTTGTTTGACCACTCCGTTACTGATCTGAACTTCACGCAACGGAATCGGAAGTACCTTTTTGTTGTCCGGCAAATCAGGATTATACAATGGTCTGTCGGTTCTCAGGTGATCAAAACGGGTGAAGCCTTCAAAAGCCAGCTCTTTATCCCGTTCGAGCAATACCCGCTCAATAAATAAGCTGGTCGATGCAAAATCACCAGTTTCATATGCATCATCATCGGGATTAGCTCTTAAATGAATCTTATTCAACTGGTCAACCATTTCCTGCGTTACAGTGGCTGAGGTGCGGGCAAGAGCTTCTGCTTTTGACAAAATGATTTCAGGTAAACGCATCATAGTCATGTTGTCGCGACCACTGTCATTCGGATACTTTTTTGTCACATAAACAGTGTTACCCTGATACAAGATTTCATTCATTAAGTTAAGCTTTCGCAAGTCGGTGTCTTCAAAATTGTTAATGAGTGATTCACTGTACCAATAATTGTTATAATTATAGTAGATGTTATTGCCTCCAAATTGCCAGTTTCCACCATTCGAACTAACAGGGAATCCGAAGATATGCTCCGTTGAAAATGGAATAACAGCGTCATTTGGGTTCGGAGGGAATATCTTCAGAACATCGTCCTCTAGCGTATATTCGCTATAAGTCATAAATTGGTTGGCATGATTCAATGCATTGGCATAATCGCGTTTGTGCATATACGTGCGCACCAGCAATGCTTCACATGTGGCTTTATTGGCTCTGCTCACTCTGTTCTCAATATCTGTTTGTTCGCCTGGAGCAGGTAAGTCTTCAATTGCTTCTTGCAAATCTTTTATGATTTGTGCAAAAACTTCGTCATTGGAATTACGGGGACGGATGTCATTGTCACGGTCGAAACCATTATAATGTTCAAGATATAGCACAACACCATCTTTTTGAAGCTGATCCATAAGAGCTCCGTCACCATACCAACCTAGTAGACGCAAATAGGCATAAGCCCTGATAAACTTAGCTTCGGCCATATGCTGCAGCATGTACATCTCATCATACATGCCCAGCTCAGGAATTTTATAAAGAAGCAGGTTTGCCTGTACAAGTGCTGCGTAATATGCTTCATAAATTTGCTGCAAGTTAGCATCTTCCGGTAAGATAGCTCCGTTATTAATCTCATCGTAAGTCCGGGCTGCTGCTGCACTATATTCGCATGTTGACGAAGTAGCTTCTGCCATGATATAGTCCTTTGTTGAAGCACTAAACAACAAGTGGTAAGTTCCGGCTACAGCAGATTCAGCAGTTGAAAACTTTTCGAATACTTTGTCTTCAATGATGGTATCTTCGGGTGCCAAATCCAATTGTTTGTCACAAGCAGTTAAGAATATGTAAATGCTTGCCAATCCCAGTATAATATATTTTGTCTTCATACTTTTAATCTTATTGGTTATTCTTAAAAGCTAATGTCAACTCCAAACTTTATTGATTTTGCTTGTGGCATAGTAATTTCATCATAACCACCGAGAACGGCACTTGAGCCATAGGCGCTTACTTCAGGGTCAATTCCGCTATATCCGGTTAAAGTAAACAGATTGGTTCCCTGAGCATATACTCTGATCCGATCCATATAAAGCTTCTTAACCCAATTATTTCTAAATGTATAGCCAAGCGTAATGTTTCTTAGTCGCAGGTAAGAGGCATCTTCCAGAAAACGATCGTTCAGACGACTTACATCATAACCACTTAATCCACTGGACGCCCAATTTGGGTCGACGTATACCGTTGTTGCATTATCTAATTTTGGAACATCAGTTTGGTGTCCGGGAATTTTCCAATAATCGAGAATATCTCTTGAAAGATTATTTGATTCAGGCAAGGTATATGTCATTAGTGTTGCTTGCGTTCCATTATACAGTTCCTGACCAACTGAGAAAGAGAATGCGAAATTCAATTCCCAGTTTTTGTAACGAATGTTATTGCTGAAACCACCGTAGAAATCCGGCATGCTGCTTCCGGCAGAATATCGATTAGCCAATGGGTTATCAGAATCGAAAACAGCCTGCGGAGGTACTTCACTAATCGTACCATTATCGTAGCGCCATTGCGGATTACCTGTCATTGGATCAACACCAACCCAATCATACATGTAAAACTGATTAAGGCTTTCGCCAACAACAAATACTTTACGTTCCAGACCTTGGTTTTGAGCCATTTGATAGCCTGCTTCATTAAGACTTAAGAGCTTATCTTTGATGTGAGAGATGTTAAATGAACCGGTCCATAACCAATCTTGGTTTTGGAAAATTGTACCGTTAACCAACAATTCAATTCCTTCATTTTTCATGTCACCAACGTTTTGTTGCTGTGTACTCCAGCCCATGTAGAGAGGCACCATATCACTGGCAAGCAGATTGTTGGTTCTTTTATAAAAATAATCAAGTGTAATGTCCAGTTTGCCATTAAACAAAGATGCATCCACACCTAAGTCGAGTGACGTTGTTGTTTCCCATTCTAGATTAGGGTTAACCGATTGGGAATTGAACAGAAGTGGCACTCCATTGTATTGTAATGTTCCACCATTCATTGTTCTGTTATCTCTTGTCCACTGTCCCTGGTTACCGTAGTAACCTCCGAATGAACCATCAAGCCCGGTTAATCCATAACTGGCGCGTAATTTTAACTCACTCAGCCAACCTCTGGAATTATCCATAAAGCCTTCTTCGCTTAGAATCCATCCGGCTGATAGAGAAGGAAAACCACGATATCGTTCGTTTTTACTGAAACGTGAGGAGCCATCAATGCGATAGGTAAATCCTGCCAGATAACGATCCTTATAACGGTAATTTAAGCGGGTAAAGTACGATACAACTGCCCACTCCTGAGTAATTGCATCTAATACACGTTTGTCAGTTGCTGATTGTATACTTTTTTCACTATCATCAAAAAAGCCTGTTCCCGTTACGCGCATGCGGCTTTCTTCTGATGTTTCAAAGCTTTGCCCAATAATCGCATTCAACATGTGGTTGTCGGTGATCTTTCGAATGGTCAATACATTATTAACCACATATTTCAGATTCTGATTGGATGCTGATGTGCCTGTACCATCAGGATTTTGAGGGGTTGCCAGGTTACGGTTGTATGATTTAGTACTGTATAGGTCGATTCCAAATTCAGATTTAAAACGTAGCCAGGGTAAAGGTTTTAGTTCTGCGTAAAAGTTTGAAATAACACGTGTGTCCTTAACTGTATTATCTTCATGAGCCAAAGCAACGGGATTGCCAAGGTGTCCTGAAATGTTATTGATGTTGTCTTCGAAATCTCCAATGTTAGGGGTATGGAAGAAATAACTACCATCAGGATGATAAACTGGTATATTAGGGGACATCATTACTGCATCCCTGTATACTTTTTGACTATTTAATGCTGAGTTTTCAATTAGCGAATAGGTTGAGTTAGTTCCAAAGTTTATCCAGTCAGCAGGGCTGATATCAAAATTAGTTCGAACACTATTACGGCTAAAATCCTGATTAATAATATATCCTTCCTGATCAAATCGGTTAAAACTTATGTAGTAAGATGTATTATCCGTTCCACCTGATACTGAAGCTCTGGTTTCTTGAGTGATTCCTGTTCTTAATACCTGATCTAACCAATCAGTGTTATAGGTAGTAGGAAATGTTGCTGCTGAGCCAATAGCCTCATTAAACTTCGTATAAATTGAGCTGAATTCATCTGCATTTAGCAGGTCCGGTGTTCCGATTGGTTGGCTCAATTCAACCGAGTGACCAATGTTTATCTGTGGTTTCCCTTTTTTTCCTTTTTTGGTTGTAACTAGTATAACACCAGCGGCTCCTCGCGAGCCATAGATGGCGGTTGAGTAGGCATCTTTTAGTATCTCTATTGATTCAATATCGTCGGGGTTAAGAGCAGCTAAAGGGTTGCGTTCAAATTCCAGAGGTTGTGAGTAACCATTGCTCACCGAGTTGCCTCCTACTGAAGCTCCGGCAACTGTACCATTACCAAAATCAATATTGTTAACTGTTTTACCCGTTCCATATACAGGTACTCCATCGATAACAATTAATGGGTTACTATCGGCATTAAGTGATGAAAGACCCCGAATAGTAATAGATGTAGCGCTACCGGGTGCACCACTGCTCAGGTTTACGTTAACTCCCGCCACTTTACCAACCAATGCATTATCGAAGCTGGGGGCAAGGCCGGCTATATCTTCAGCAGTAATCTTAGACACCGAGCCGGTTAGGTCTCGACGTTCCTGCACGCCATATCCCACAGTAACAACTTCGCCAAGTGCTACCACGTCTTCAATTAATTCGGCTTTAATAAATTCTTGTCCTTTATAAACTATTAATTGGTCTTTGCAACCAATACATGAGATGCAAATGGTTTGTCCTTCCAGAATTTGGAGAATCTGAAACTCTCCATCCATACCCGACACATCGCCTCGCATGGTTTCTTTAATGTAAACATTAGCCCCTGGAATGGGCTCTCCCGTTTGGGAATCAATAACAATCCCTTTAACAGTTGCAGGTCGCAGTTCGGTTGCTTTAACCGATTCCTGTCCTAAGAGGTTGATGGTGGTTAAAAGCCATAAGCCAATTATATAAAATGCTTTGTACATGGCAGTAGATTTAGTACCCGGCATATGCTGATAGGTAGATTATAAAAATAGATTAAGATTAGATATGAAAATAGATTGAAAAAGTAAAGAAGAGGGTGTCCGAAAATTAAAGTATATAACTATTAGTCAAGTTCCCTTTTATAATTTCCTGATTTTCGGATACCCTCATTCCTGCTATTATAATTTATTTAACTTACCGCTCCACACATCATTTAATGATGTCAGCTCTTCAGAGTAAGTTACTTCCTGGGTGTCAGGGTCAGTTGTGCTGATTTTTTCTGCACTGTATCCACCAACAATCCATACTTTGTTATTATCATCTAAATAAACTGAATGACCTGCACGAGGAGTAAAGCCTTCTGGTAATAAAGCGTCTTCTTCAGGTGCTACCCATGTAGCTCCGTCATCTTCAGATACTAAAATTTCTGATGTACAAACACCTAAACCGGTTTGTCCGCCGATTAGCCATAGCTTGTTGTCGTAAGAAATAACACCTGCACCCATACGTGCTGTAAAGCCACCTGTAGATACTTTGCTCCATGCTTTACCATCGGCACTGCTCCAAACGTCACTTGAAAGGAACCCACCGCTTATCTGGCCACCAATCATAAACATTTTGTTATTGTGAACAACGTTAGCTGAATAACGACGTGGTGCTTCTTCGGGCAGGATATCAGTATCAGCTTCTTCCCATGCAACCATATCGCCTGAGTTGTGAATACGGTTTGACAGCCCTTGAGGACCGAAAAGCTCTGCATCAGGATCTTTAGCACCTGAAATACTTCCAAATACAACTTTTTGTCCACCTACAACCCAAAGTTTATTATCAACAGAAAAGAAGGCTGAATTAACTTTACCGCCATCAAAAGTATAGGTATCTGTCAATTTGGTGAATGTATCGCCGTCAGTACTTTCCCATAACTCAGCAGCACCTACGCCCATTGGGAATCCCCAGGGAGAGCCGATCGTTAAATATCCGCTTATGTATAGCTTGTTGTTATGAACAAACATGGTGTGATTCTTTCCTACAGGGAATGTAGCTGCATCAACAGTCGCTTCAGTCCATGTCTGGCCATCCTCAGAAGTATAGTATTTAGAACTTGCCAGATCGTTGGCAGTACTGCCATATAAAGCACGGTATTTACCATTGAAAAAAACGCTTTGTACAGTTTGGTAAGCATCGCTGGTAATAGCAGCTTGCTCTTTAACCCAGCTTACACCCTCCGGATTTACCTGCGACACTTTAACGTCAACCTGGTAAGTGATTTTTGTAACACCATCTTCAGCTGTAACCACATAATTAACAGGCGAACTGAAATCATTTTCAGTTGCTTCACTAACCTGTTCAACATTACCAACTGTTACAACAGTATTGGTAATTGCTTCAAACTTGGCTACTAATGCAGAAACATCGGCCATGTATGGTAATTCATCTGTATTGGTAATGGTGTAGTTAGTCTGATTGATTTCAAAAGAAATATTTTCAAGTCCCGGAATGTTATCATCAGCCATAAAGCTAAATGAAGTTAAACCAGTTAATGAAGACTTTGGATCATCATCTTCACAAGAAGTCAGAACTAATGTAGCGGGTAATAGGATTCCCATTACAAATTTTAATAAATTTGTTTTCATACAATTTAAGTTTTAGTAAATGAAGACGGTAGTTTGTAAATGATTAAGGGAAATAATTGTTACAGACTACTGTCGTTTTTTATTAATAACTAAGAATTTTTCATTTTTAGCAGGATACATTTATCCCATTATCATTGATTGGTATCAATAATTCAATCGCAATAACATTGCTACCGGCCGTGTAGCATTGCCAGCGTTTATCTTATTAATGTGTTAGCTATCTTATGAAAAAATAACTGTTATTTTCCTCTTTGTCTCTTTTACCTCTTTTACTTCAGAACCAAAAACCTCGTCAATTAATTCCCGAACCGAAGGGTGATCAAAACTTCCCGAGTAGTTTTGATAAGGGCTTAAGTTACCTTTAAATTCAACTTGCTTCCCATACCAATCGGCTATCTTAAAAGCCAACTCATGTTGCTTTAAATTACTAAAACAAAACACTTTATCTTTCCAGCTGAAAACATCACAGTAGTTGCCTACGTTTGTTTTAGCCATATTATCATCATTGGAATAGGTTGCTCTTTGTCCTTGCTTAACTTTAGTACTGACCGGTGTTGTTGGTTGCTTTTTTTCTCCGTTCTTAATAGAAGGTTGTAGTTTAAACATAGGGATAATAACCTTCTTGTATACTGTATCTACAATTGTTACCTCGCCTTCTTCAACAGCAACATCAAGATTATCGGATTCGCTATCTATGGCTAATTTGCCCTTAACAGCAATGGCGCAACGTTTCCCTGAATTAACGATCAGTGGAAGGTGTGTTGCTTTTTCGTCAATTTCTATATAGGCTTTGCCTTTCAGCAGTAACTCTCTGTTTTTTAAGTTGTAATTATCATTGTAACTGATCTCACTGCCTCTCGACAGGAATACTCTTGATCCGTCAGGCAGGTAGAATGAAGTAACAAGCTCTGTTCCGGTTACTTTATTTGTGAAGCCATGTCCTAGCTCATCCTCTCCATACTCACCTAACGCAAGGGGTATAAGCGCAATCAAAACTAAGATAGCGGCAACTTTTACTAATTTACTTATACTAAACGAGCTGTGATGTTCAATTTTCTTTTGGGATGATTTGCTTTCAATTTTTTCCCAGATAGCACTTTTTCGCAGTTGCTTTTGTTTAATGCCAATACTCCGCATCATTTTTTCGTAAGCAAGAGCATTTTCATCACTTTCTGCCACCCAATTGAATAGTGCTTCGGTTTCAGAAGGCGTAATATCACCACTTATTTTTCTGGTGATCAAATGCTCTATGTCTGCTAATTTTGCCATTTTATTCTTCTTCACTTTAAAGACTCAGATTGAATGATATTCCGTTACTCGTTTTTGAAAAAAAATCAAAATATTTTTAATGTGCACACTAGTAGTGTTTTATGATTGTAAAAGAAGTATAATTAATTTGAGTCCGTAATTTTTTATTACTTCCATAATTCGTTTTGTTGCCTTTTTCAGATGTACATCCAACGTGTTTTCGGTAATTGATAATCTCCTGGCAGCTTCTTTGTATTTCAAACCATCTTCGCGAACTAATTTAAAGGCTTCTTTACACTTAGGAGGAAGTTCGGCAATGACTTGCTCAACTTTCTCGTTTAATTCATCCATCTCCATTAAGGATTGAGGGCTCAGATCCTTTTCTCTCAGATGATCAAAAGTATTATCGATGACAATTGTATCTATTTTCTTTTTGCGAAGGTAGTTAAGGCATTGGTTCTTAAGTGAAATAAACAAGTAGCTTTTAAAGTTACTGATACCTTGTAATTGTTGCCGGTTATTCCATATTCTGGCAAACACATCACTAATAACCTCTTCTGCATCCTGATAGGTGCAATAAAGTGTGGTAACATCAAAAGCGTAATTGTAATACTTTTCAAATAATTGATTAAAAGCATACTGACTACCCTCCAATATTTCCGGAATTAGCAGATTATCCGATTGTTTTCCGAATTTTTCCATGGTTATCGGCGCAATATAGTGAATTTTAATTATTGACTTTCAGCCTTACATGATGAAATAAATTCAGGACATGATATCCATAACAATCGGATGTGTTCATTTAAACTTATAACTATATGATATTTCAACAGAATGAATTACCGATCTAAGCTCGCAACGTTGATTCCTTAATACATGTTGAAATTATGGCGAGGAAGACCAATTAAAAATTATAAGCTGCAGGAGACCTTAATTTCATTACAGGAGTACTATTGATTATTACAGGAGTATAAAATACTTTACAGGGAATTAAAAATATGAGCAGGAGCATAAAAATATTATATTTTTTACTTCCTGTTATTAGCATAGTGCTTCCTGTAATAAAATGAGGTGTATTGTGCATATTTCTTATCATCATTATGGAATGTATACTTCCCACATGTTCGTATCTCTTTCATTTTTTGGCTTAAAAGAGTGTAGACTCTGTCGCGCCAGTTTTTAAAGGAAGCCTGAGAGTTGTTACCAGTTCGACTGTTGGCTAGTTTTTCTCCAAGTTGATGAGCCAACTGTTTTGCTTTTGTACATTGATCAAAATCGAAGTTGATACTGGTCAAAACAGGTTTGTACTTTTGAGCTATATTGGCCAGCAGAAGCAGGTCATGACTTAAATGCTTGTTGACCCGGTTATGGTTGATTGTTCTTAACTTCTTTTTTATTGAAGGATGGCAGTGAAATGCATAAAAGAAGTGGCGGAGCAATTCTTTTTTTAATGCGAGTGCTTCCTTTTTTATTTCCAGCCATTGTTGTTGCTCAGTCGTTTTGCCGGATACACTTCGCCAGATGGCTTCACAGTGCCTGAGAGTATTACTTAAAGGCATTAGATCCTCCACTTTTTGCCAATCAAGTCCGGCCTTTAATAACTGTGTTTTGTCATTCCGGCATGTAACCGATAGCGATTCTGCTTCGCCGCAAAGTATTTTAATAGGTATTTTGGGGCTTTTAACAACTTGATTTGGAATCTTGGCAAGGATTGGTTTCCATTGCTCAAAGGCCTGTTCATATGACATAGTGTAGCGATGAGAGGTTAATTAGCATACACTAAGATAATAAAGATGCTATTAACTTACTTCATACTATAATCGCAAGAATCGGGTTTTTTGAACGGACTGCGCGTTCTAGTTTTGCATATAGCTTATATTTACCATCATGGAAGATACGAAACAATATTATTATCATACAGTTGCCAGAGCCATTGAATACTTGGAGAATAATTTCAGGGAACAGCCTGATCTGAATGCTATTGCCAATCATGTACATATAAGTCCCTTTCATTTTCAGAAACTGTTTACCGAGTGGGTTGGTGTTTCACCCAAAAAATACTTGCAGTTTTTGAATGTCAACTATGCCAAAAAGCTATTGCAACACCAAACCGTTTCAGGAACGGCACATGAGATAGGATTATCTGGAACAGGGCGGTTGCATGATATGTTTGTTAATATAGAGGGGATGACACCTGGTGAGTACAAGAATGGTGGTAGGAACCTGTCCATTAACTACCATTATGCACCATCAAACTTTGGAAAGGTATTGGTTGGATCAACTGCTAAGGGAGTGTGTTATATTGGTTTTTCAGATGATAGGCAGGATTCGCTAAACGAGTTGATTACACTATTTCCCAATGCAACACTAAAAGCTGGTGAAGACGAATTACATCAACCTGTTGTTAGTTTTTTTAATGCCAACTGGCAGGAACTGCAACAAGTTAAGTTGCATCTTAAAGGAACGGCCTTTCAGTTAAAAGTGTGGGATGCTTTACTTAAAATACCAGCGGGTGGATTATCAACCTATGGAGAAATTGCCCAGATGATAAGTCAACCTTCGGCATCCCGTGCTGTAGGTACAGCAATCGGTAGTAATCCGGTAGCTTATTTAATCCCTTGTCACCGGGTGATACGTGCATCGGGTGTTATTGGTGGATACCGGTGGGGGAGTGTGCGGAAGAAAGCCATGATAGCATGGGAGGCAGCCAAAAGTATATAATCTATGAATACAGAATATTTTCAATATGGTAAGAAAGAAGTTGACCACCTGAAAAAGAAAGATCAAGTGTTAGGGGCAGCAATGGATCGGATAGGAATAATTAAGCGGCCTGTTATTCCAGATTTGTTCTGTGCACTGATGCATGCCATTATTGGTCAGCAAATATCAACTAAAGCACAAGAAACCATCTGGAAACGGTTATTGGATTTAACTAATGAAGTGAATGCAGGTACCATTCTGAGTTTTTCAGATACAGATTTACAGAGCATTGGGCTCACTTTTCGCAAAGTAGATTACATTAAAAATATGGCTCAAAAAGTGGCTAACAAAGAGTTGAGGCTTGATGAACTCTCAAAACTAAACGATGATGAGGTGTGTTTGGAGTTATCCGCATTAAAAGGCATTGGCACATGGACAGCAGAAATGATCATGTTGTTTTCGATGCAGCGTATGAATGTACTTAGTTATGGTGATTTAGCTATTCATAGAGGCATGCGAATGCTTTATCATCATCGCGCTATAAGACCTAAGTTATTCAATAAATATTGGCACCGCTATTCACCTTATGCATCGGTGGCCAGCTTGTATTTGTGGGCCATTGCGGGTGGAGCCATCCCGGAAATGAGAGATTATGCACCTAAAAAAAATAAATAAATGGTGATTGAGTATTTAATGCATGGGACTAAATATCAAAGTTGATTTATTACTTCCTAAGCATTCCTTAGATGCTAAGGAAGTTCTGTTGAATTGCTTAAAACCGTTAGAATTAAAAACTATTGATTTACACTAATAACATGATTGCAGTAATTTTTGAAGTTTTTCCAAAGGAAGAAAATAAGGAGGAGTATTTGGATATAGCCGCAAAGCTAAAGCCTTTGTTGGCAAATGTTGAAGGATTTATATCTATTGAACGTTTTGAGAGTTTGCAAACACCCGGTAAATTATTATCACTTTCGTTTTGGGAAAGTGAAGAAGCAACTGAAAAGTGGCGAACCGAAACTTTACACCGGAAGGGACAAGAGGCTGGAATGGATCATATTTTTTCGGATTACCGGATACGTGTTTGTAATGTTGTTCGTGATTATTCTCTTTCAGACCGGATAAATGCACCAAAGGATAGCAATGCGTACCATGGATGATACTGATATAATTAGACTAATTACAATTTCAATTACAACAAAAGAGACATGTAGAACAACTTCCTAAGCATCATTGAGATGCTAAGGAAGTAAAGGAAGTAATATTCATAAAGCAAGCCCGCTGTTTTGGTGGGCTTGCTTATATTTTGAATTCAGAACGGCAGTTAAATTATTATTTCAGGTTTTTAGCAATATATTCAAATGCTTTCATTTTTGTTTTATTGCTTGGACGCGCAGAGTTTGAAGCTGATGAGGCACTTCCAAAATGAGCAATAATCACATCATTTTCTTTATCAATATATAGTCCTTGTCCATAAACACCCCTTGCCGTAAATACTTTAGCATCACTGTCGTGGATCCACCAAAAGTTTTTGTAACCTCTGAGTTGATTGTCGTACATTACACCATCAGGATCAGCTCTGTAAACACTTCTTTCACAGGCTAATCTTTCCTCCTTGGAAAGGCTTATTGTTTCATCGATAAATGATTTTGGAAATACTTGTTGTCCGTTAATCATTCCATCATTCAGAATTGCATAACCAAAACGTGCAAAATCTCTTAAAGTGGTCATGAAACCTCCTGTTGCAATAGGATTAAATGCGGCATCAGTTAACATCTGAGCATCGTGTTCAGTACCTAATTTCTGCCAGATTCGTTCTGATATTACCTCTTCAAGTGATTGATTAGTGACGCGTGAAATAATTAATCCGATAATATCAACATTTGGCGAGTGATACTCAAATTGCTCGCCAGGAGTTTTATTAGGATGACGCTCCAGGTTAGGAAGGAATCCTAAAATTCCTCTCGGAGTATCATCTTTTAATGGGTCTGTTGCCATCAAGTCAAATGCGGGAACAAAACCAATTCTTCTGAAATATTCAAAATGAATAGTACCGGGTCTTAAGTCAGCATAATCCTCCGAATAATTAATGGCACTCACCATATTCATTACCTGCTGAAGGGTCAAACCATCAAAGGCACTGCCTTTCATTTCCGGCAGATAAGATTCAACAGTTCTGTTAAGATCTATCAGGCCTTCTTCAACCAGGATGCCGGTAAGCATGCTCATCAATGATTTTGTTGATGAAGCCCATATGTGTGAGTTATTTTCTTTAAAATCGCCAAAGTACTTTTCATATCTTATTTCGCCATTTTTAATAATGATAATACCATCAGTATCATCCCCCACTAGTGCATCCATTACAGTCATGTCATTGGTGTCGGAGAACTTATGGTTAACGATATCAGTATGTTCGCCTTCAGAAAACATAAAAATATCTCCACCCCTCGGAACCATTAAGGAAGGGAACACGGTTGCATTGCGAAAGGCCCAGTTATTGAATGGTTGCTCAAATGCATTCATCAATGTTACCTGCGACTCTGCACTGGCAGGGTAACCATCCATAGGTTTAATGGCCTCCTTATCTTGTTTGATGTTCTGTGCTTCTGGTTTTACACTATAACCTGTTAAAAGTACTACCAGGGCCAACCAGAGTTTTGATGTGCTAAAAAATAAATTAGTTTTCATGATATTTCTCTTTAATTTGGTTAATTATATATTACAAACATATACACACCTTTGGGGATGTTTTAACCTATTTCAGCCATCTGATATCCCGAAACGACCAAACTGCTATTTTGTAAGATTCAGAGTGTTTTCAGACCATGTCAATAGTGAATTGATTGATAATTCAAGGATCCGATCTTTATTGAAAAAATGCATATAAAGATCGAATCCCTACACCTAAGAGTATATTAAGAATGGTTGTTCACCAAAACGGATCGTATCTTTATTTACATTATGGATATAAAGATACGATTCGTAATATTCCTGTTTCACTTTTGTATTTGCAGGCGTAAACAAAAAGAGCCCACTATAATAGCGGACTCTTCCAATAGACTAAAGGTTTAAGTTTAAAATAGGACAATAAACTTCAATTTACAATTTTTCCACACACATGGCAATGCCCATACCACCACCAATACAAAGTGTAGCAAGACCTTTTTTTACTTCTCGCTTCTTCATTTCATGCACAAGTGTGGTTAAGATACGTGTTCCACTGGCACCAATAGGGTGACCTATGGCAATAGCACCTCCGTTCACGTTGGTGATTTCAGGATTCAATTCTAAATCTTTCATCACAGCTAAAGACTGAGCAGCAAATGCCTCATTGGCTTCAATCAGTTCCAGTTCGTCTTTATTCCAGCTGGCTTTATCTAACGCTTTGCGAACAGCTTCTACCGGGCCAATACCCATTATTGAAGGTTCGGTGCCATGCCATGCATAAGATACAATCTTTGCCATTGGTTTTAATCCATATTTTTCAACCGCTTCTTTACTGGCAACAATAATAGCTGCAGCACCATCATTAATACCTGAAGCATTGGCAGCAGTTACAGTTCCCTCTTTTGAGAATGCAGGACGTAGTTTAGCCAATGAATCGGCAGTTACACCAAAACGTACGAACTCATCCTGTTTAAAGATGATAGGATCTTTTTTTCGCTGTGGTATTTCTAGTGGTACAATCTCATCTTCAAAACGCCCTTTATTAATAGCTTTCTCGGCTTTGTTTTGTGACTGGGCTGCAAAAGCATCCTGCTCTTCGCGCGTTAAGTTGTATTTGTTAGCCAGATTTTCAGCCGTAATACCCATGTGATAGTTGTTGAAAATATCAGTCAAGCCATCAAATACCATGGTGTCAACTAATTTACCATCACCCATGCGGTAGCCTGTTCTGGCTTTAGGTAGAATGTAAGGAGCCTGCGACATGTTTTCAGCACCGCCTGCAATAATCAACTCTGCATCTCCTGCTTTAATTGTTTGTGCTGCCATGGCAACAGTACGTAATCCCGAGCCACAAACCATGTTAATGGTCATGGCTGTTTTTTCTTTAGGAATACCAGCTTGCATGGCGATTTGTCGTGCAATATTCTGTCCATGACCAGCTTGTAATACGCTTCCCATTAGAACTTCATCAACTTCAGAACCATTAAGTTTGTTACGCTCTAAAAGAGTTTTTACAACAGTAGCTCCCATCTGCGCAGGAGAAATAGTAGATAAAGTTCCTCCAAAATTTCCAATTGCTGTACGGGCAGCATCAATGATATAAATTTCTTTCATGATTAATATTTTAGTGCACGGTGCTTTTTAGTGCACGGTGCTTAGTTGGTTGATTCTTTTAATTCGATCTTGTTGCTGGCGCGGAATCGAAGATCAGCGTAGCTAATTGTTATCCTTGCCTTCTTGTTTTTAATGTTAGCACAGGTTACAAACCTGCGCTAGGGACTGCCAGAAACTATAAGCCATTAGCTGGATTTCCTTTCCACCATTTTCTCCACAATAAACGAAGCTACATTTTCAGGATAGGTGCCACGACCAAAACCTACATCATAACCTAATTCCAGTGCCAGTTTGTTACTGATGCGCGGACCACCGGCGCAGACGATTAGTTTAGAACGTAAGCCTTCAGCTTCCAATAACTCAACCAGATCAGTCATGTTCTGAATATGCACTTCTTTTTGTGTTACCACCTGCGATACCAAAATAGCATCAGCATTTAACTCCACAGCCTTTTTAATCAGTTCCTCGTTAGGCACCTGGGCACCCAGGTTATAGGCTTCCATCATTGGATAGCGCTCTAAACCATAGTGCTGGTCAAAGCCTTTCATGTTCATTATAGCATCAATACCCACCGTATGAGCATCTGTTCCTGTACAGGCTCCAACAACTACCACTTTACGTTTAATATTTTCTTTAATGTAGTTATTCACTTCATAAAAATCCATTGACTTTTCAACGGCTTCTACTTCTATTTTATCGTAGTCGATCTGCTGTTGTGACTTACCATACACGACAAAGAAGGAGAAGTTTTCAGAAAGCGGGTTGGAATGAACCACTTCCACTTCTTCAAAACCCAGTTTGTGTGCATATTGTTTAGCTGCTTCATCTGCTTTTGCTGAGTGAGGTACAGGCAAAGTGAACGAAAGCTGCACTGCACCATCGTTCATTGTATCTCCATAGGGACGTATCATGTTATCCATTTCCTTACTTTTTTAATCCTAGTTCAACTTCCAAGTAATCGTAAACCGGGTTAAAGTAGTCTGCTGCTTTTTCTTTCACCCCGTCAAAGCCTTTACCACCATGTTTTGGTCGGCTTACTTCTGCAAACATTTTTTGTTCGATTGAATCAAAAAGGCCTTTCCCGTTGATTTGCTCCAGGAATTCGATGGTTTCATCCAGCACGTTTTGTGCACGTGTTTGCATAACTCCATCTTTCTTGAATTCAATATCATTGGCAAAATCCTTGGTGTTGTTCAGGATATAACGTGCATTTTCAACAGCCAGGAAGCGATCCTGCATAAAAGGTGTATGAATAGCTTCTGTAAGCATACCAAGCAATAAAATGCCCTGGTTGGTTGATTTGGCAATGAAGTTAAACATGGCATTCATGATATAGCCTTTAAATACATCACCTGTCATATACTTGGTTGGAGGCATGTATTTCAGTGGTGCTTCAGGGAAGATCTCGCGTGCCATTTGTGCTTGCGCCATCTCGTATAAGAAACCGTTTTCTATCTCCGGATTCATCTCAAAGGCATGACCTAAGCCCATTAACTTGGCTGGCAAGCCTGAGTCGTAAGCAAATTGTTCGTTGATAAACTGAGAAGCTGTTACTGTAAATGCTTTTTCGTAGGCGTCCGATGTGGTCAGATAATTATCTTCACCTGAATTAATCACAATACCGGCAAAGGCATTAATCATGCGAGAGAATTTTTGGTCAACAAAGGTACGGTACATGTTAATATCACGGAAAAGCACACCATACATCGAGTCATTCAGCATCATATCCAAACGCTCTATGGCACCCATTGCAGCAATTTCCGGCATGCACAGACCGGAGCAATAATTAACCAGTCGGATGTATTTTCCCGTTTCATTGCCTACTTCATCCAATGCTTTACGCATAATTTTGAAGTTTTCCTGTGTCGCATAAGTACCTCCAAACCCTTCGGTTGTTGCTCCGTAAGGAACAAAATCAAGCAGGCTTTGTCCGGTCGTTCTGATTACTGCAATAATATCAGCTCCCTGACGGGCAGCGGCCTGTGCCTGGTTGACATCTTCGTAAATATTACCGGTAGCAACGATGAGGTAGAGGAGAGGTGCATTTTCTTTCTCTTTATACTCGGTTATTTTAGAAGTCCGGTAAGCCACATTACCTTTAACACGGTGCGAAAAAGCCGCTACCAGTTCCTCAGCTTTCTTTTGAATCAAAGATGTGTCGGTCAATTCAATGCTTGAGATGTCCAATCCGTTGGCAATTTCATTATTCAATTGCTCAACAGTGAGATTTTTACGCAGCATGGCATTGATGTAATACTTCGAAGCACCATACTGAATGTTATCACCTAAAGCGTTCACAATAGCATTGGGCACTGGTACATCATCAGTTGTTACGCCGTCGGCACCTAACATTCGAAGCGTAGCACGCTCAATGGCAACTGTGGTGTGCTTTTCGATATAGTCGTTAACAGGCCGGGTAATTTGCTTTGAGAGTTCCCGTGCTCTGCTAATTTTGTTTTTATCAAGATTTAGTTTTGATTCTGTCATATTATTTTGTCTTTATTTTCTTTCCAGATAGTCGTTTGCGTAGTTCATTATTTCGGATTGCAGTCCCAGTATGCTTGCAATGGTTAATGCGTCTTTTGCTTGTTGTTTATCGTTATCTTCAATGATTTCATATTGCATAAAAGCATTGATCAGGCGGATTTTCTCACTGATTTCGTCAGACTGTTGCTCGCAATGTCTTTCAAAGGCTTGTTTGTTGAGTCCTTTCATGCGATATTTTGTTACACCTTCAATGCCGGGGACATTAATAAAATGAGTGGAATAGAAACCGTTGAGGTTCTTATTTTGGGTTGTATATTTTAAAACCGCATAAAGGATAGCTTTAGCTTCGGTGGCATTGGTTGTTTTAGCCAATTCATCTACGAATAGCAATCGTGTCTCATGGTCTTTGAGTGCGTTCGTTAGTTGGTGAATTTCCTGACCGAATGAACTAAGACCTTCGATGCCATTATTAGAAGCGGTACCTAAAATATGGATGGCAGAATACACCTTGGTATTGAATTCAGTAGCCGGAATCCTGAACCCTAATTGCGTTAACAATTGCAGAAATGCCAAGGTTCTGAATAGGACAGTTTTGCCACCCATATTAGAACCCGATAGTAATACTGTATTACTATTGAATGATGCGTTTAATGGTGTATAAGAAAGCTTTTTGTCCTGATGCTTTTCCCATAAAGGATAATAAATCCCTTGTTTCACCATCATCTTATCAGATCGATAGGCAGGTTTAGTAAGTTTGTATTTGAGTGCCAAACGAGCTTTAGCCATTGTTACATCTAATAATCGGATGGACTCGATGGCATCTGCTAATTGTTCTTTTTTCTGTTGAATAATGTTTGATAGGTTGTTGAGTATCTTTTTCTCAACTTCAGACTCATTAATTAGCAGTTGTTCTTTCTCAACCTGTTTAGACAGGTAGTTTTTGCCATAAACGGGCTTTACTTTAATAAGGTGTGAATCGTAAAACTCGCAGGTGAGTTCTTTGGCATCCAACAGCTCCTCGTGAGTTTTGTCAACTAATACAAATTCACTACCATTAAAATTTAATTGGTATTGATCCTGAATTTGTGATAAAGTTGTCTGACGGATAGCATTAAGCTCAGTATCGAGTTTAGCAATGTTGTTGCGAACAGCCTTTAGCTTTTCATCGAATGATGAGGATAGGTAAAACGATTCTCCATTATCATTATCAGGTGTTAAGGCGTGCAACACGGAATCGAAATCGTAATTCAGGCCGATTGTTTCCTTAATGTCGTTTGTTAAGAGGGTGTTTATGGATCTAAAGTGAATAAGGAATTTCTTAATCAGATGAATGTCAATAATGTCATAAACATCTTTATCCAATGTGTTTAGCCTGTCAATGCGGCTCAGATGGTTTTCGATTTTGAGGGACGAATTTTCTTTTGAACTGATTAAATCGATGAGTTTATCTGTAAGAAGATGAACATTGTCCAATTCCTCAGCCGAAGTGTAATATGGCATACTATCCTTATGCTCGATTCCATACGGCGTTAATGGCTTGTACTTACTGTAAAAGCTCATGAAATCGGTAAACTCTATGACTTTATTGATGCACATAAGGATTATAAATCAATTCGGTTTTAATTCCTTTGCCTTGATACATAAGCTCAAATTCATTTTGGCTCACATCTTTTAATATCACTACAAAGCCTTTTAGGTTGATTGAGTTTTTGACTTTTATCTGAACCTGGTTTGTTAATTTCTTTAGCTGTTCGTAAGTCAAGAAGATCGAAGTCAGGTTATCGATGACAATATTTTTGTGCTCAGCAGTTAAGATGTTAATTTTTGCGGTTGTTAATGCACCTTCCAAATGTAAATCATCACATCCTTTGCCGGCTTTTTTTAGGCTGGCACTAAATGATAGGAGTTGCATTTGTTCCATTGCTTTCTTCAGGTTTCGCCTGTCGATATTCACAACGTAATAAAAACCACCATCGTCAATAGCACTTACCGGTGTCAGGCGACTGGCAGCTCCATCAATCACTATTGACCGGTAACCTAATTCATTCTTCAAAAAGTAGGTTACCTGCTGAAGTTGCTCATTGTGTTCCGGTCCAATTAATTCAATAGTGCCGCTGCGTTGAGTTCTTGCCGCTACCAATTGACCAAGGGGTGTTTTAATTGGGAAGGCTTTCTCAATTCTGAATTGCCCGTTACTTTTTTTAAGCATCGGATAACTGGTCACCACTGCGTCGCCTTCCTCTGTTTTGATCAATGGTTTCGTTCTGCCATCGATCTGGTCATATTTTTCCCCATCAATGCCAATTGTTGTAAAAGCCGGTGCTTCAACTTTTCTGATCTGGTTTAAAGCCCAATTCATAAAGGTTGTTTTACCAGCATTTTTGCGATTACCCATCACAAAGGTGGTATTGTTTATAAAGCGATATGGAGAATTGACGCTATGCATGGTTTGTAAGAAGTGGCTGATTGAATTTCAATCAGCCACTGGTTTAGTTGTATATGAATTGTTTTAGAGAGTTTAATGTTTACCGTTACCATTTGTGCGAATCTCTCTTCGCATGGATTGAGGCTTGATGGTTCCACCTTCGTTTAATAATTTAGCTACCCCATCTTTGGCAACCAATGCATCACTATTACAGAAATCGCAATCTTCCATTTTGTGTCCCTGGTAATCCGAAGGTTGAGTATAGCTGGTAATCATACCTTCGTAGTTACGCAATACTACACGCTTTTCAGTTTGCGAAATCAGGTAATCCGGCATAACCGGAATCTTGCCACCACCACCTGGTGCATCTACAACAAAGGTTGGTACCGCCATACCAGATGTATGTCCGCGAAGGTTTTCAATAATCTCAATACCCTTAGAAATGGTTGTTCTGAAATGTGAAATACCTTCAGATAAATCGCATTGGTAGATGTAATAAGGTTTTACACGGATGCGTAATAAATCGTGCATGAGGGCTTTCATAACGTTGGAACAGTCATTAACCCCTTTTAAAAGTACTGATTGGTTACCCATCTGAACACCTGAGTTGGCAAGCTTTTCGCAAGCCTGACGTGCTTCTTCCGTAATTTCTTTTGGATGGTTGAAATGCGTGTTAACATATACCGGATGGTGCTTCTTAATGGTGTTGCACAGATCATCGGTGATACGCTGCGGCAGTACAACAGGCATACGGCTGCCGATTCGAATCACTTCCACATGATCGATCTTACGCAACTCTGTTAAAATATAATCGATACGGTTATCGCTTAAAATAAGGGGGTCTCCACCAGAGATCACCACATCTCTGATTTCAGGTGTTTTAGCAATGTATTCAAAAGCTTGCTCTAAATGACCTCTGGCCATATCCTCATCGGTTTCACCTACAATGCGGCGACGTGTACAATGACGGCAATACATTGAGCATTCGTGCGTCACCAATAGCAAAGCACGATCAGGATAACGGTGTGTTAATCCGGGAACCGGTGAATCAACATCTTCATGCAAAGGGTCGTTTAAATCCGATTCAGCAATATGTAATTCATTTGACACCGGAACGGCAAGCTTGCGAACTGGACAGTTTGGATCATCCTTGCTCATTAAAGCTGCATAATATGGCGTAATAGCCATTTTGAATTTCTTTAATGTTTTGGCAAGGTGTTCCTGTTCTTCTTCGCTTAATGGCAACACCTTTTGCAAACTAGGAATGTCACGAATAGCATTACGCATTTGCCACTTCCAATTATTCCAGTCCTCCTCACTTACATCCTTAAACAATGGGATGCTTTTGTAATCAACGTTTGAAAATAGTCGTTTCATTTATGTAGTTTTTTCTTTTACGTATATAACTCTTCGTATAACTTTCGGATTTTTTCATTCTTACGAAGGATGTCGATGGCTATATCTGCATGTCCAATGGCATATCCGTTACCGATTAGCATATCCACGTCTTTACCAACACCTTCAGCTCCCAGGGCAGCTTTAGTAAATGAAGTCGCCATACTAAAGAAATAAACTGTTCCCCGATCTTTACACATCAGGATGGTACCCATCTCTGTATTTGGGATATTAACGTTGTTGATAACAACGTCTGCCATTTCGCCTTTGGTTAGCTCTTCAATGGTTTGGTAACACTGAAGTGCATCAGTTGCATTTAACTTTATGGCATGATGACATACTCCCACTTGTTTCAAGCGTTCGATGTTTTCATCTGAGTAATCAGCACCAATAACCACACCTTGTTCACCTACTATTTGTTTGGCTACTTCACAGCATAAAATACCTGATTTTCCGCCTGCACCAAGTACTACAACAGTATCACCTTTTTTAACTAAACGCTCTGTCTGCGCTGGTGCTCCACATACATCCAATACTGCCAATGACAATGTTTCTGATAGATCATCAGGCAGTTTTGCATAAATGCCACTTTCAAATAAGATGGCCTTACCTTTAATCTTTACCTGATCAATCTCTGGCTTAATGTCAATTATTTCTTCAATAAAAAGTGGTGTTAGTGATAATGAAACTAAAGTAGCAATGCGATCACCTTCCTTTAAATCAATTTTGCCATTAAGTGCCGGGCCAACTTTATCGATTGAACCGATTAACATACCGCCAGAACCAGTCACCGGATTTTTCATTTTACCTTGTTTACTCACAATATCAAGGATAATGGCTTTAATTTCTTCAATGTTGCCATTGGCCTGCTCCTTAATCTGAGTGAAACTGGCTGAGTCAATATTTAAAACATCAACATCAATCAAAATCTCATTATCAAAGAGTTGATTCATGTTATTGTCAACCTTTGTTGCCGGTTGT
This sequence comes from Carboxylicivirga sp., assembly GCF_982718395.1. NCBI lineage: Bacteria > Pseudomonadati > Bacteroidota > Bacteroidia > Marinilabiliales > Marinilabiliaceae > Carboxylicivirga > Carboxylicivirga sp. The sequence goes on along the minus strand of NZ_CEXQWX010000034.1, from coordinate 17,384 downwards.
GGCAAAACACCTTGCGGTTCAACGACGCGATGTGTTCCGTATTTATTACCTGTTTTCATTTTATATCTGTCGATAAAAAAGCAAATCTATATTCGCTTAGCGCATTAAAAACGCTTAGCGGATTTAAGCATTACTTAATTAATTCCCTTCAATTGTAACATCTCTCTTACGTCCGCAGGTGTTGCGATTTCATAACCTGCATCACGCGATAATTTGGCTGTTCGTTCCACTAATTGGGCATTACTATCAGCCAATACTCCTTTTTCATAGTAGACATTGTCTTCAAATCCAATGCGGATAAAGCCATTACCAATGGCATAAGCACCATAATGAGCAGGCACACAGGCACGACCAACACCCATTACTGTCCAAAAGGCTCCTTCAGGGATGCGGCTTACTAAAAGGTTTAATAATTCAATATCATATGGGATAGCTGCAGGTACATTCATTACAAAACCATAGTGATATGGAGGTTTTAACAAACCTTCTTTAATTAAGATGTCAGCTGCTGCAACATGGGAAATATCAAAACACTCCAAAGTTGGACGAACGTTGTATTTGTTCATCTCTTTTGCAAAACGGCGCATGGTTGGTAATGTGTTAACAATATACTCATCACCAAAATTCACAGTACCGCAATCCAGCGATGCCATTTCAGGTTGTAGTTCTTTGATTACAGCTACGCGCTCATCATCGGTCATACCCACAGCACCACCTGTAGTTATTTCGATAACAATATCACAACGCTCACGAATTAAACGAATTGCTTCTTTAAAAACTTCCGGGTCCTGAGTAGGTCCGCCATTTTCATCACGTACGTGTAAGTGTACAATTGATGCTCCTGCTTTATAAGCATCATATGTTGCGTCGGCAATTTCAAGAGGAGTTAATGGTAAGTTTGGATTGTGCTCGCGTGTGGTTTCGGCTCCACAAACTGCACAGGTGATTATCATCTTTTTCATTTTCTTGCTTTTTAGTTGTTGATTTAAAGGTTTAAAGGTGAAGAAGGAGTTTAACCACGCCCGATAATAACGCCTGATGGATCAACTTTTTCACGAAGGATTTTCAGCTCTTCAGCAGTTGGCTCAACAGTCGTTTCATAATTATCAGGGATGATGATGTCAAATTCGGCATTAGCATTTACATCTTCCAGAGATTTTCCAGGATGAAGGGATAGCAGCATCATAGCTTTGGACTCAGGGTGATAACCATACACACCGATATCTGTTATCACTTTATACGGACCAGTATTGGCCGGTAAACCTGAATCAACTCTTGATGTGCCGCCTTCTAAAAATCCCGGAGTGGTGATGAAATCGACTTTGTTTGCGAAGCGTTTTGGGTTTTGAGGAGTAACCACCATGGTTCTCCAGCATAGAGAAGCAAGGTCATTGGCGCCACCACTGCCGGGGAAACGAGTTTTGGGTTTATTGTAATCATCTCCAATCATTGTGGAGTTGAGATTTCCATACTTATCAATCTGTGCACCCCCTAAAAAACAATAATCAACTACACCAGCCTGACACAGTTCCATAATTTCGGCCATTGAAGTTGCTTTTAAGCCTTTGTGGGTGGTGCGAGAGTCACCAACAGATATTGGCATTGTAGGCAAGAGAGGAGCAATACCACCAGCCTCAAACATGATGGTAAGGTTAGGTGATTGTGTCATTTGAGCCAACATAGCAGCTGCTACAGGAACACCAGTACCTACCACAACCATTGCACCGTCCTCAAGGTTACGGGCTGCAACGGTTATCATTAATTCCATTGGATTATATGTATTTTCCATGTTGTTTTGGTTTAAAAGGATTAATACAGGTGTTCTGCTTGCATTAGCTTGCGCATCTTATTCATGCCACCATTTTTCTCCAGGTATTCGTAGAAGTCTTTTGATGATAAGATGTGATGACCAATGAATTCCTCCAGTTGCATTTCGTCTTTCTCAGCTACCAGCCAGTCTTTTAAATGCTCTTCATCAGAGAAGTATTCGCCTGGCATATTGCCCGGATATGATCCGTATGGTAATTCAATAACAGCATCAACGCACCAGTATGGTATTACCGTTTTCGAAGGTTCTCTTCTGATTTCTTCGTTGGAGATAATTTTTTCAGTGGTTACAATTACGCGCTTTGAAGCTTTGGCAATATCATCATCTGCTACCAAAATGCCATTTATCTGGCAGTTACCATAAATATCAGCCCGATGTACATGAAGGATGGCCACATCGGGATAAAGAGCAGGCAAAGCAGCCAGTTTCTGATTTGTAAAAGGACACTCAACTTCAGTTGCTGCGGAATGCTTAAAGGTGTCTGTTCCCAACATCACGCGTGATGGTAAATATGGCAGACCCATGGCTGCTGCCTTAAATCTCCAGGATAAAGCTCCATTTGACCACTCAGTTACCTTAACATTTCCCGATTCAAACATGCGGCGGGAATTCTTTGATAATCCGCGAGCCTCTAAGCCAACAATATAAGCTGCATCGCAACGGTTAAAAGATTTGCCAGCGCTTAACAACTGACAGTCATGAGTTGAAACATGGCCGGCAAACCCTAATTCTTTTTTCTCTTTACGGATAATTTCATGGATTAGGGCAGTGGGGATACGAACACCCCCAAAACCACCAATAGCAATATAATCACCGTCATTTATATAAGTGTCAACTGCTTCAGAAACAGAAGTCAGTTTACTTTTCATTTGCTTTTTCTTATTCCTTAAAAAGCCTCTCATTTCATCAGCATTGGGCGACACAAACAATTCGCCAATACCTTTATTTAATGTTGTATAGCTCATTTCTAGTACTTTTCAGTTAGGTATTGTAATGCTTCTTCAATGGCATTGACCGTATGGTCCAGGTCTTCCTGTGTATGACGGTGACAGATATACCCGTGATGATATGGTTGTAAGAATACTTTACGACGGATTAGTTGTGTATAGAAGTCGTTGCGTTTCTTCTTATATGAACCGTCGTTGTCTTTATCAAATGTAATGAACATCATTGGTGCTATACCGCTAATGCGTGCACCTACAGGATATTTAGTAAGTAATTGTTCAATTTTACCATTAAACTCTTCACCTTTTTCCCAGATTTTGTCTAAAACTTTATCGCGTTCAAGGATTTCAATGGTTTTAAGTGCAGCTACATAACTTAAACTGTTAGGGAAGAAGGTAGATGAAATAAATACATTTGATTCACCTTCTTTCATAATTTCGGCCTTTCCTGTTACCGCTCCAATAGGGTATCCATTAGCCATTGCTTTCCCAAATACAGCTAAGTCTGGAGTTACCTTATAAAGTTTTTGAGCACCACCAATACTGGCACGGAAGCCTGTTCTGATTTCGTCAAAGATTAAAACCACGCCATACTTTTCACACAGGGCCTTAACTCCTTCAAGGAAGCCTTCTTTTGGTTCTGATATTGGCGCTGCCAGAGGGTGACCAAGTGGAGTAATAATAACGGCAGCTGTATCATTGCCGTGCTCTTTTAAAAGATTTTCGAGCGACTCAAGGTTATTGTATCTAAACTCAAATACATCTTCGTAAAGTTTCTCTGGAATGCCACCCTTAACTTCCACGCACCAATCGTGCCAGCCATGATAACCACAGCGCATTACTTTGTTACGTTTAGTGTAAGAACGTGCCAGGCGAATAGCAGTTGAAGTGGCATCGGAACCTGTACAAACAAATAAACTCATTTCCGCGCATGGAATCAGCTCATTCATTTTTTCAGCCAGCATGTTCTGATATTTTTGTGTTAAAGAGAAACAGAAACCTTTGTTCTGAATCTGCTCTATTACAGCATCGTCAACTTCTTTTTCGCGATTACCAAGAATCATCGGACCATAGGCGCATAAATAATCAATGTACTCATTACCATCTATGTCAGTAACGCGACCACCTTTACCATGATCAAAATATATTGGAAATTCACCTTCAACGAAGTTGTATGGTCGACGTATACCTAATACTCCTCCCGGAATTAGAGATTTACCTTTTTCTAATTCGTTTAAAGACTTTTCAAGTTGTAGCTTCTTTGCTTCCATAGTATTGTTTTTTTAACTTATGCGATGTGTGTAGCTGCTGTGAGCTTTTAAACATTAGGGTAAAAACGGATGGGTCACATACCAGGATGGCAGTAACAATCAGATCTAGAAGTCAGTTACTTCTATCCGTTCCAGTTTATCAAGTATGAATTTAAACACCCAATGCATGTTAGTATATTGTAACTATTAATGATGTAATGTTAAAATATACACAAAAATATGGTTATAGTTAAAAATACAACATGACAAAGCGCATTTTTTCCATAAAGGAAGCCTTTGAAGTCTAATTTATAATTATTCTAAATGGTAGAAAATTAGCTTTGGTTTGGTTGCCAGTTCCTTATGCTAATCAGATCCGGAAAAGCTTCTGGTTTGAAAACCGATTTGCCACTAAGTGTTCTTAAACACTCTTGTACTCCCTCCGGAATGCTGGGGTGTGGATAGAATATTTTTAATACTTCATGCAGGCTGTTACCTTGATTGATTAGGTGCGCTACCGAAACAATAAATGCGGAGGCTTGAGGTCCGGCTGCTCGCATTCCAAGTATGCGCTGTTCGTCATCGTTACTAACCAGAATCTTCACAAAACCATTAGTGTTACGCATGGCAATGGCGCGATTGACCAACTTGTTAGAATAGTATGCAGCTTTATAAGGAATCTTCTTTTCCTGGAGCATTTTTTCATTTGCACCAACGGCAGCTACTTCCGGCTTAAAAAACATCAGTGTACTCATATGAGAGTAGTCTAATGGATATTGCGGGACATCGCCGATTTTTTCTGCTGCAAGCCTTCCCTGGAATTCTGCGACGCTATATAACTGGCTGTGACCGGTAACATCGCCTGCGGCATACACATGACAATTGCCTCTACCGTCGCGTAACAAACAATCGTCTTTAATAGGGATGGTGCCATTCTTGTGTAATTCAATCCCGATTTTTTCCAGGTTAAGGCCTTCGGTATTTGGTACCCTACCAATGGCCACCAGGGCAACATCAACTTCAATTACTTTACTGTGGCCAGCCTGATAATCTAACACGACTTCTAAATGTTCAGGATGTTTACGGATATGTCGTAGTGTGGCTGTATGGTGAATGTTTACACCATTGTTTTCAAGATTGCGCGACACAAAGCTACTCACATCGTCATCTTCATAAGGAAGTACTCTGTTAGAACGATCTAACAAATGAACTTCTGTTTGTCCGAAATTTGAAAAAATGGTGGCAAATTCACAGCCTATAATACCAGATCCGATAATCAGCATCCGCTCCGGAAATTCTTTTAGATTCAGGATGCCATCTGATGTGAAGACACGCTCACCATCAATCTGAAGTCCGTCATACAGCCGTGGGCGCGAACCTGTTGCAATAACAAAATTCTTACCTTTAATAAGCTTATTTTCTTTCGAGCCTTTGACCTCGATATGGTCGTAATCAACAAATGTGGCCCAACCGTATTCTATGGTTAAGGAGCCTTTTTTGTTTTGCTCTGGCGAGAAGGTTTCTATCTGACTAAGCATCTGATACTGCTTCTCTTTGGCAGCTTGTATAACGGTTTTTTTAACTTTTTCGAAATTAACACTTAGTGAACTTACCCGGTAGCCTCGATCAACGCGAGCTGCGATAGCGTAATCCATGGAGAGTTCATACATAGTTTTGGATGTAAGGGCTCCATTCATAATGCCTGTGCCACCCAAGTGTTTGCCTTCCACTATGCAAACGTTTAATCCATAATCCAGAGCGCGTATGGCTGATGAGAATCCTGCTGGTCCGCTACCGATAACTACAAGGTCGTACGTGTTATTCATAGGTTATAAACTTATTACACTATAAAAAAAAAGAGTCACAATTGTTTATTTGCAACTCTTCTTTATTTATATCTCTATATGAATTTATGCTAATCGTGTGGTTCATTTGGATCGAAGGTGTCAACGTGTCTGTTAATTTTTTGCTTGTACAGTTCGTTGATGGTAAGTATTATACCTGTTTCTTCAACATCTCCGAAACGATCATTAATGGCTGTTCCAAAAGTTTTCATTGAAGGAGATAGATTCATATAGGCGTTAATCAGGGGAGGAATGTTCTCACCAAACTCACGAACACGCTTTGTTAGAATTTTGTAATCTTCCTGGTAATTCTCTCCGCAGAATATTTCTTTAAGATCTTGATCTGTTAAATCAATCTCAACCGGATTGTGAGGATATAATAATTTATCAGGATCACTGAAATATTTTTGCATAAAACCTAATATCAGGTCTCTGGCATAACGGTTGAAGTGGGTATACATGGTCACCTTGCCAAAGAAATATTTCATTTCAGGGTGGCTAACGATTAATGAGCCAAGGCCATCCCAAAGATTATCCAGTGCAAATAAGCTTTTGGTACCAGCCTTTGATGATTGATATGTTGGCTGTACAAAAGAACGCCCCAGCTCAATCATATATGGGAGGTATTCCCGTACAAATTTATCAGAAAACTGAAACAACCTGGAAGTCGCAAGTTTAACATTTCCTAATTGATCGACTGGTATATCACTTCCAAGTAAATAGCGGTATCCACCTAAGATTTCTTTTGATTGCGGGTCCCAGACAATTAATTGACGATAAGGTACCTCAGCCGTATCATAATCATCAATGTCTGTTTCTTTGCCAGTCCCGCCACCTGCCAAACGGAAAGTGATTTCTCTTAGTCGCCCTACTTCGCGCATTAATGACGGAGCCTGGAGGGCAGTAAAGTCGTATATTTTATTATCGCCCTTGTTGGTGTTTCTTACAAACGTCTCCTTTGTCAGCTCAGCTTCTAATTCTTCCCTTGGTACAGGAGGTATTATTTCTTTTACTCTCATTCGGTGATTTCTTACTGTAGGCTACAAATTTAATTTATTTTTGATAAGGCATAGACTTCATCTTTTATTTTTTGAGCCCATTCTTTACTAGTTTTGGCAACTTTTACGTCGGCAATTTTAATTGGTTTCCCAAAGGTAATGTTAATTGTTTTGTTGCGTTGCAGGTATAGTTCATCTACCAGGTAAAGCATTTCAATGTTGGCCTTGATACCTAATTTTTTGCGCCAGTTAGCGAGATTGTAGAAACGGTTGGTGTTACGTCCTGATATATGGACCGGAATAATATCTCGCTCGTGAGCCTTTGCTTTTTTAATAAAATTTGGTTTCCAATCCAGATCTTTTATAACGCCGTTTTTTCTCTTACGTGAAACTAGTCCAGCCGGAAACATAAGCATTTGATTATCGCTTGCATAAGCCTCATCAATGGCCCTTGCTGCTTCACGACTATGACCTCCGTGCTTATTAACTGGCAAAAATATCTCTCTCAGGTTAGTTAGGTTCATTAATATGTCATTAACCGGAAATTTCAGATTTCTAAAAAAACGGCCAACGGCTGCTACAAACACCATTCCGTCCATCCCTCCAAGCGGGTGATTGGCAACAAATACAAAACGTCCGTCTTTTGGGATGTTTTCTTCCCCAATTATTTTGTAACGCGATTTGAAATTAGCAACAATGGCTTCAGCATATTCGATACCGTAAATATCTTTGTTGTCAGCAATAAATTTATTGATTTCTTCCTGATGTGTAATTCTCTTAAGATAATTGATTAGAAACTTAGGGATGAATCGCTTAAGTTTCGGGTTCTTATCGTGAAATACTTTATCAATATCAATAAACTTATCTTCTGTTTTCGTTTCTTCCATGCCTTATTTTTCTTTCGGGCTTCAATTTTAGGAAATATTTTAGAAACCATATGTAATTAACAGGTTTTTATCTTGGATTGTTGGTGTTACTTTTGTCGCGAAATCTTTGAGGAGATTAAGAAGCTGGTGAAGTATAGTGATATTGTATTAAAAAGTTATCAACAAGTGTCATAAAGTGGTTTGAAGTGGTTGCATGTGGTTTGAAAGTTTTATACTTTTACCAATGAAATACGTATTTTATAATGATCACATTTATAGGCGATTTTGTTTGTAAGCCCGATGCTAAAGGGCGTGTAGTGTTGCCTTCGCTCTTCAAGAAAGTGATGAGTGAAGCCAATCAATCGTCGTTTGTGGTTAGGAAAGACCTCTTTGATCACTGCCTTGTTTTAATTCCTCAAGATGAATGGCAGAATGAAGTACAACTTTTGGAAAGCAAATTAAGTAGTTTTCGTCAAAAAGATAAACGCCTGAAGCGAGCACTATACCGTTCGACAGCCGAGGTGACACTTGATGGAAATGGACGTTTTTTGGTTCCCAAGCGATTGATGGAGATGGTGGATGTTAATGGAGAAGTGGTGTTATTGGGTGTCGGAAGTAACATTGAGTTGTGGAGTAAGCAGCAGTTCGATGATGATGGCTTAAGTGGAGATGAATTGGGTGAGTTGGCAGAAGAGTTGCTTGGAGGTAACTTTGACGCTGAAGAAGAAAAGGATTAGTTATGGAGCAGGGATATCATATACCGGTTTTGTTAAAGGAGTCAGTAGATGGTTTGGACATTAAACCGGATGGGATTTACGTTGATTTAACTTTTGGAGGCGGCGGGCATTCCCGTGAGATTTTATCCAGGCTTGGGGCTAATGGTAAACTTGTTGTTTTTGATCAGGATGAAGATGCCTACAAAAATAGACCGGAAGATGAGCGATTGATGTTTGTAAGGCACAACTTTCAATACTTATCTCATTTTTTGCGCTATTTGAATATTGAAAAAGTAGATGGTATACTTGGCGATTTGGGGGTTTCATCACATCATTTTGATGCTGCCGAACGGGGTTTCTCATTCCGATTTGATGGTAAGCTGGATATGCGTATGGGGCAGGGACTTAAAATGACAGCTGCTGACCTGGTTAATCATTACGAGTTGGATGAGCTTAAACGTATATTTTGGCAATATGGCGAAATTAAGTCATCATATAAGCTGGCTTCCGAAATTATTAAGCAAAGGGGCGTAAAGCCTTTCACAACAACTACAGATTTAAAGTTGCTCGCTGAAAAGATTGGACCAAAAAAAGAGCAATCAAAGTTTTTGGCTCAGGTGTTTCAGGCATTACGTATTGAAGTGAACAAAGAAATGGATGTTTTGAAATCTGTTTTGATGCAAAGTACAGATTCTATTAAGCCGGGGGGGCGATTGTCAATTATCTCCTACCATAGCTTGGAAGATCGGCTAGTTAAGAATTTTATTCGATCAGGAGATTGTGATAAAAATCAAGCCGAGAAAGATATATACGGACGATCGGAAGTGCCATTTAAGGCAGTTAATAGAAAAATTATAATTCCTGGCGATGAAGAAATTGAAATGAATAATCGTGCCAGAAGTGCGAAACTGAGAATAGCAGAGCGGGTATGAAATGGCGAATGAATAAAATACCGGAGTTTATTCTCTCGAAAGAGGATGTTGACGAATTAAAGAATATTTCGCTTCGCGATATTATTAATGGTCGGTTCTTTACACGTTCGTTAATAACTAAGCAGTTACCGTTTGGATTGTTTTTGGCATTTTTCGCATTTCTTTATATCGGTAATCATTACAGGATGGAAGAGCAAATGCGGGAAATAGCTGTCTTGAATAAAGAATTAAAGTCCTTACGTTACGAAGCCATTACTACATCGTCAGAGCTAATGTATATGAGTAAGCAAAGTGAGGTACTAAAAAGAGTAAGAGAAAAGAATCTTGGATTAGAAGAATTAACAGAGCCACCTCGTCGGTTAAAAGTGAAAAAGTAAATGCAGATAAAGAAAAGCATCATATTACGATTTGGCCTTTTATATATTGGTATTTCAGCTTTAGCAGTTGTTATACTGGGTAAGGCTTTGTATCTGCAGATTGTTGAGGGAGATAAGTGGGAAGAGGTTGTTGAAGAGCAAAAAAATAAGGATATAATTATTGATGCTAATCGCGGCGATATTCTGGCATCAGATTATCGTAAGCTAGCCTGTTCTGTGCCAACATATCGAATTTACATGGATATGATGGCTCATGGTTTAACCGAGGATGTCTTTAATTCAAACATTGATAGTCTTTCGTATTTACTTTCGCGTTTTTATGGCGACCGTTCAAAAGCAACATTTAAGAGCGGTCTTAAAAGAGCTCGCTCTCAGGGTAAACGATATTATATGGTGCACCCGCGCCGTATTTCATTTACTGACCTAAAAAAGGTGAAAGAGTTTCCGATTTTTCGACTAGGGCCCAATAAAGGAGGTTTTATTGAACGAAAATATGAGAATCGAAGACTGCCTTTTGGTGAGTTAGCAGCCCGAACAGTGGGGAGTTTGTATGCAGAAAAAGATTTAGGTGGTCGGTTTGGTCTTGAGATGGCTTATAATAATCACCTTAAGGGGATAGCTGGGGTTAGTACGCGAACCCGTGTAAGTGGTAATTGGGTAACAGAAGAGCAGGTGGAGCCTGTAGATGGTCATGACATTGTTACTACGATTGATATTGGATTGCAGGATGTAGCCGAAAGTGCACTTCTGCAACAATTGCAAAAGCATCAAGCAGATCACGGTTGCGCTGTTTTAATGGAAGTGGCTACAGGTAAGGTCCGGGCTATAGCCAATCTTGGACGGACATCTTCCGGTAAGTATGCTGAGAAATACAATTATGCAGTCGGAGAAGCTACCGAGCCGGGTTCCACCTTTAAGCTGGCATCCATGATTGTAGCTTTGGAGGATGGAGTTGTTCAGTTGGGTGATAGTATCGAAACGGGTAAAGGCCATTGTTATTTTTATGATCGAAAAATGAAAGATAGTCATTATGGAGGTTATGGCAAACTTTCAGTTAAGGAAGTGTTTGAAAAATCATCCAACGTAGGTGTTTCCAAGATTATTTTTGAGAATTATCGTGATAATCCGAGAAAATATGTGGACCGCATCTATGAAATGAAGCTGAATAAATCATTGGGCATTGAAATTAAAGGTGAAGGAGTGCCAATGATCAAGTATCCTGGTGATAAAACATGGTCGGGAGTGACTTTGCCCTGGATGTCGATTGGCTATGAGATACAACAAACACCGATGCAAGTGCTCACTTTTTATAATGCTGTCGCCAATAATGGTAAGATGATAAAGCCAATGTTTGTTGAAGCTGTGCAACACCATGGTGAAAATATCAAAGAAATGGAACCAATCGTTCTGAATCCTTCTATCTGTTCTTTGGAAACAATTGAGAAAGTGCATGAGATGTTGGTAGGAGTGGTTGAAAGAGGAACTGCAAAAAACATAAAAAGTAAGGGTTATCAGATTGCCGGTAAAACCGGTACAGCTCAAATATCAAACGAAAAGACTTCATATAAAGATAAGAAACACCAGGCTTCCTTTGTGGGATATTTTCCGGCAGACCGTCCGATGTATTCATGTATTGTTGTTATTAATGCACCTTCTAACAATGTTTATTATGCCAATGTGGTTGCAGGATCGGTCTTTAAAGAAATTGCTGATCGGGTTTATGCTCAAAGCTATCATCATTCTGATGTGAAAACGGATCATGAAGTTTTATTGGCTAAACATCAGCCATATTCAAAGGGAGGTAAAAAAGAAGAATTATTAACCGTTTTGGGTGAGGTTGGTGTTTTGGTGCAAGGAAAAGAAGTAGGAGCCGAATGGATATCAACCTCTGCCAGGGAGCATGATGTTAGTTTAAGACCCAAGAGTTTTCCAAATGGAATTGTTCCGAATGTTAAAGGAATGGGAGCTAAAGATGCTGTTTCGATATTAGAAAATTTGGGACTGAAAGTGGTTATAAAAGGTGTTGGACGAGTGGTGCAGCAATCAATGACGGCCGGACAAAATTTTAGGAAAGGCTCAACTATTTATTTAAGAATGGGATAGGTTATGCGGAAATTGTCAGATATACTAAATAATGTTGCTGTTGAGGAACAAATCAACTTCAAAGAACATGCTGTTGAGCAAATTATTTTTGATTCGCGACAGGCTGAAGCAGGTTCATTGTTTGTTGCTATGAGGGGAACGATAGTTGATGGACATCAATTTATACAACAGGTAATCGATGCAGGATGTCAATGCATTGTTTGCGAAGAAGTACCGGATAAACTATCTGAGAATGTGACATTCATAAAAGTAAAGGATAGTTCAACTGCACTTGGAGAAATGGCAGCAGCTTTTTATGGTTATCCTTCACAAAATATTAAGCTGGTTGGAGTGACCGGAACGAATGGTAAAACAACTATTGCCACGCTGTTGTACCACATGGTGATGAGTATGGGTTATAAGGCCGGACTATTTTCAACGGTTGCCAATTACATTGGTAAATATAAGTTAGATGCAACGCACACAACGCCTGATGCAGTATCACTGAATAAAATAATGGCTGATATGGTTGAGGCAGGTTGTGAATATTGCTTTATGGAAGTTAGCTCGCATGCCTTGGTACAGAATCGTGTTGCAGGTCTTAGTTTTACTGGAGGGATATTTACGAATATTTCACATGACCACCTGGATTACCACAAAACTTTTAAAGCGTATATAGAAGCTAAAAAATCATTCTTCGATGGCTTGAATAAAGATGCTTTTGCTCTAACAAATGCCGATGATAAGAATGGTAACATAATGCTTCAGAATACCGATTCAACGAAACATACTTATTCCTTGCGGGGAATGGGAAGTTTCAAAGGCAGGGTCATTGAGAGTATGTTTGAAGGGATGCAACTGGAATTGGATGGGCAGGAAATCTGGACTCAATTTGTTGGTCAATTTAATGCACAAAACCTTTTGGCAGTTTATGGAACAGCTTGTTTACTTGGTTTCGATAAGGATGAGGTAATGGTAGCCCTTAGTCGCTTAAAACCTGTTGATGGTCGCTTTGAAACGATCCGTTCTAAATCCGGAAAAACAGCAATTGTCGACTATGCTCATACACCGGATGCATTGAAGAATGTAGTTGAAACGATAAATATGGTACGCCAGCCTCAACAACAACTGATCACAGTCGTCGGTGCTGGAGGTGACCGTGACCCGATGAAGCGACCTGAAATGGCTAAAGAAGCTGTAAGTGGCAGTTCCAAAGTAATTTTAACAGCGGACAATCCACGCAGTGAAGATCCTGAAGAAATCATTGCACAAATGATGGAAGGAGTGGTCTTTAAAGATAGAATTAAAGTATTATCGATTGTTAACCGACGGGAAGCAATACGAACAGCCTGTATGGTTGCCAATCAGGGTGATATTATCCTGGTTGCCGGTAAAGGACATGAAACCTATCAGGAAATAAAAGGTGTGCGTAATCATTTTGATGACAGAGAAATAGTAAAAGAAATATTTAACGAAGAGTAAAACCCCAATCATGCTTTATTACTTATTTGAATACCTTGAAAAGATGAATATACCCGGAGCAGGTATGTTCCAATATATAACATTCAGGGCTGGTCTTTCTGTAATCTTCGCACTTTTAACAGCTACCATTTTTGGTAAAATGGCCATTCGCCTGTTGCAACGTCAGCAAATTGGTGAAGTGGTTCGTGATTTGGGCTTAGAAGGGCAATATGCAAAAAAAGGTACACCAACAATGGGAGGTGTAATTATTATTGGTTCTATTCTAATTCCGGTTTTGCTGTTTACACGTTTAGATAATATTTACATAACCCTGATGATCATTTCAACCGTTTGGTTAGGAGCCATTGGTTTTATTGATGATTATATAAAGGTATTTAAAAAGGATAAAGAAGGGTTGGCCGGCCGTTTTAAGATTGCCGGACAGGTTGGAATAGGTTTAATTGTTGCCATTACACTTTTTTCGAGTGGCGATGTTGTTGTCCGCGAAAAAGTACCTGGTGAAACCGTTACGGTTCAAATGGATGATGGAACAGAAGTTGAACGGGTTGCTACTCGTGAAGTGAAATCGACTGTAACCAATGTTCCGTTTTTAAAGAATCATCGGTTTGACTACTCATCAGTTCTTTGGTTTTTAGGCGATCAGGCTAAAAAATGGGGATGGCTGATTTTTGCAGTTGCAGTAATTTTTATCATCACGGCTGTTTCTAACGGAGCAAATATTACTGATGGTTTGGATGGTTTGGCAACTGGGACCTCGGCAATCGTTGGGATAACGTTGGGGATTTTTGCTTACCTGTCAAGTAACGTTATTTATGCCGACTACCTGAATATCATGTATATTCCACACTCTGAGGAGCTTGTTGTATTTATGGCTGCTTTTATTGGTGCTACAGTTGGTTTTCTTTGGTATAATTCATTTCCGGCACAAGTTTTCATGGGCGATACGGGTAGTCTGACATTAGGTGGAATTATAGCTGTCTTTGCCATTTTACTTCGCATAGAGTTATTGATTCCAATACTTTGTGGAATCTTCCTGGTTGAAAACCTGTCAGTAATGATACAAGTGTCGTGGTTTAAATACACAAAAAAGAGATATGGTGAAGGGCGTCGAGTATTTAAAATGGCGCCATTGCACCATCATTATCAAAAAATAGGATATACAGAATCAAAAATAGTAACGCGATTTTGGATAATTGGAATTATTCTGGCCGTGTTAACAATCGTAACACTTAAAGTACGATAGAATGAGTATGAAGCTGGTTGTTTTAGGTGCAGGAGAAAGTGGTGTTGGAGCAGCCTTATTGGCTAAGCAACAAGGATGGGATGTGTTTGTGTCTGATAGTGGTGTCATTGCTGATCGATTTCAGGATGAGCTGACCAATGCTGGCATAGAATGGGAGCAGGGAATGCATACGCTTGAAATCATCTTCAGTGCCAATGAGGTGATGAAAAGTCCCGGAATACCTGATACGATCCCAATGATTCAGCAGTTGCATGCAAGACAAATACCAGTTATATCAGAAATAGAATTTGCAGGTCGATATACGCAAGCCAAAACAGTTTGTATAACCGGAAGTAATGGAAAAACCACTACTACCATGTTAATCTATCACCTTTTAAAACATTCAGGAGTTAATGTTGAAATGGCAGGCAATATCGGGACAAGTCTGGCCCGGCAAATTGCTGAAGGAAAAACACCTGAGTGGTTTGTAATTGAACTGAGTAGTTTTCAGTTGGATGGCATGTATCAGTTTAAAGCTGACGTTGCTGTGCTGCTGAATATTACGCCTGACCATCTTGATCGCTACGACTATAAAATGGAGAATTACATCGACAGTAAGTTTCGTATCGCACAGAATCAAACTGAAAACGATGTATTTGTTTATTGTCAGGACGATAAGGTGATTGCTGATGAGCTTCAGAAGAGGATATTTAAATCCGAGTTAGTGCCATTTACGCAAAAGGATATTCTTAAACAGGGAGCTTATTCAACCAGTGATGAGTTAATCATTAATTATAATGATGAAACAATGAGCATATTCTCACAGGAATTATCGTTACAGGGCCGGCATAATTTATACAATTCCATGGCGGCAGGTATTGTGGCTAAGGTTTTGAATATCCGTAAAAAAATGATTCGTGAAAGTTTGGCAAGCTTTAAAGGTGTGGCTCACCGTTTGGAGAAGGTAGTCTCGGTGCGTGGTATCGAGTTTATCAACGATTCCAAGGCTACAAATGTCAACTCAAGCTGGTATGCTCTGGAATGTATGACAAAGTCGGTGATCTGGATTGCCGGTGGTGTTGATAAAGGAAATGATTATACAGAATTAATGCCTTTGGTTGAAGAAAAGGTGAAAGCAATTATTTGCCTAGGTACGGATAATGAGAAGCTGATTAGCTCTTTTAAAGGAAAAGTGTCCGATATAAAAGAAACGCAGTCTATGGAAGAAGCCGTTGAAATGGCTTACCGATTGGGTAAAAAGAATGATGTAGTGCTTTTGTCTCCGGCCTGTGCCAGTTTTGATTTGTTTGATAATTACATTCAGCGGGGTGACATGTTTAAGGAAAGTGTCAGAAATTTATAACAGACTTGTATGAACGAGTTATTACGAAAATATATAAAGGGTGATCGAATCATCTGGTATGTAATACTGGCTTTGGCTGTATTTTCCAGTCTTGTGGTTTACAGTGCAACTGGAAACTTAGCTTATAAGCATCAGGATGGTAATGCAGTGTATTACTTATTTCGACATGCCAAATTTCTGATGCTGGGTATTGGCATAATTATAGCTGTTCATCATATTAATTATAAATGGTTTGCTCGCTTTGCTACTGTATTTCTGTACTTCTCCATCTTATTGTTGGCTATTACAGCGGTTTCAGGTGTAAGTCTTAACCAGGCAAGCAGATGGTTGACGGTACCTGTGGTAGGTATTTCCTTTCAGCCCTCTGAGATTGCCAAGTTGGCTTTGATGATGTACATAGCAAAAGTATTGGCACAGTATCAGGCCAATGACCGAACGGCAGATGAAGCTTTTAAACCAATCATGATTCATGTGGCCATTGTTTGTGGTTTAATCTTTAAAGATGACTTTTCAACAGCTGCGCTAATTGGGGCAACTGCCTGGATTGTAATGATGATAGGACGTGTATCGATGAAATATTTATTTGGTACGGTGGCTGCTGTTATTTTATTTGTAGCTGTTGTTCTTTGGTTATCAGATTATGTGCCTTTTTTGCATCGGGCCAGCACCTGGAAAGCAAGGATAGAACGTTTTGTTGGTAATGAAGATGACAATACAGAAGCAACTGTCGATTATCAGTCCCAACGCTCACAAATGGCTATAGCAACAGGGGGGATCAAGGGGAAAGGACCAGGTAACAGTCATCAGCGCTATTTTTTACCACATCCATACAGTGATTTTGTATATGCCATCATCGTTGAAGAGTGGGGATTTATTGGTGGATTTTTTGTGATGCTGGCTTATCTGATACTCCTGTTTCGTGCAGGTGTAATTATCCGTGCAAGTAGCAGAACATTCCCGGCCTTTTTGGTAATTGGATTGGCAGCTTTGTTGGTAGTTCAGGCTTTTATTAATATGGGAGTTGCCGTGGGGGTGATGCCGGTAACAGGTCAGCCATTGCCATTGGTGAGTATGGGAGGAACATCTACATTGTTTACCTGTCTGGCTTTTGGTGCAATTTTGAGTGTTAGTCGAAATAATATTGAAGAAAAAGATCTTGCTGTTCAGGCAGAAAGTGAATAAGATATGAGCCCAATCAAAGTAATAGTGAGCGGAGGAGGTACCGGAGGACATATTTTTCCGGCAATCTCTATTGCTAATAAGGTAAAAGAACTTGAGCCTCAGGCCGAGATATTGTTTGTTGGTGCAAAAGGTAAGATGGAAATGGAAAAAGTTCCGGCAGCCGGCTATGATATTGTTGGTTTGCCTGTGGCCGGTTTTCATCGTAAACTGACCTTACGTAACCTGGCTTTCCCTTTTAAGCTGTTGGCAAGTCTGTTAAAAGCTCGGATGGTTATTAAAAAATTTAAACCTGATGTAG
>NZ_CEXQWX010000033.1:0-44239 GCF_982718395.1 Carboxylicivirga sp. | reverse complement strand
AAAGAAGTTGAAGAATGGGAATCAATCTTAAAAGAATTAATAAAGTAACGCGCTATAATAATGTGTCATATGTCATTGGGCTAATTGTGGCAACTTGAAAGATAATTGCAACTAATAAACATTTCAACGGGTCGAAAGTAAAGAGTCTTGAAATGCCCAACACTACATGCATTGAATTGTTATATGCAAGCATAAGGACTGCATTGCCACTGGCAGTAATTAAACATTGTTAAAGCTGTATTTCACTTAAGCTATCATAGAAAAGGCTAAATTATAAGGCTGTCTTCTATGTTGAAAGACAGCCTCCTTTATTAATAATTAAATCCAATTAAGTTATAGTACATTAACCAGGGAATAAAAACCAAAGCAGCAACAACGATAACTGATTGATAAATTAGATCCAAGGTTCCCAGCTCTTTATATCGAATAGTTTTTATTAAAAAATAGATGCTAACAAAGGCCAATGGAATAATTATAAAGGGTATTATTAGTGCCACTTTAAGGAGCAAAGGTATACCATAGAAAAATTCTGCAGGGTCAGTTGTTATTAATGCGTAAACAAGCATTACCATAAAAAGTGCAATTAAAGAAGCAAGCGAAAAATTAATAGTTTTAATCAGATGACTTTTTTTGTTGCGAACAAATAATTTACGCACCACACTTACTATAATGTAACTCAATAAAATAAGGATAATACTTCCAACCCAGAACATCTGAAACTTAACTGGCTCGTACCATTTTAATTTATTGAATGAATTAGCATTTATAAAAAAATAAGAAATATCACCCTTGGTATCTCTGCCAAAAGCTACGTAATAATTATATACCGAATGGAATGTTAAATCGGATATCGGCACCAGCTTATTGTCAAATTCTACTATTTCAAGTGTGCTATCATTTGATACAATCTTAAATTCGGGAGCTAATCCAACTAAAACGGCCAATTTATTCAACGTTTTATATCCATAAAATATAGATCGGTACGTACCTGTGAATTTCTCCAATGGTTCATCAACGGAACCAGCCGCAGGCATAACTGCCTTCTCTTTTTTGGTAATACTATCGGGCATAAGCCGTGTTAAAAGACTATTAATATAGTTGTTTATAAATACCCGGCTTTTACTATTTAAATAATTTGTAGTGTTGGTACTAATGAAAAGACCTATATTTTTTTCGGGAATCAATGATAATTGACTTTCAAACCCCAAAATGGAGCCTGTATGACCATAAAGTTGCATTCCGTGCCAATACCATTCTTGAAAGCCCAACAACCATCCGTATCCAGCCTTTTCATAATGCCTGAAGGGTTCTTGACGCATTATAGCAACAGTTGTAGAATCTAAAATTTGAATCCCTTTAAAATTGCCATTGTTCAGGAACATAGAAATATAATGCCCCATATCTGATGCCGTTGCGTTTAAGCCTCCTGCCGGATAATCGAGTTTAAAACCGGGTTTGCATGGAATTAATTGACCGCCCTTTTGCAAGTAGCCAGTTGCATAGTCTTCTTTAAAATCAGCTTGCCGCTTAAAACCGCTATAATCCATTTCCAGCGGTTTTAGTATATTTTGCCCAATGTACTCATAACAAGGCATACCTGATACTTCTTCGACAATAAGACCCAATAAAGCATAAGCATCATCGGTATACGCAATAACCCTACCCGAGGGTCTTATTTGAGTTGGCATTCGTCTTTTTATATATTGTGCCAAGGGAATGACATCTTTTTCCGCCCGAACTACTGAGCCAATACTACGCATATCTATACCCGCAGTATGAGTTAACAAACGTCTTACTGTAATCGAGTCCTTGAATTCGTATTCTAATTGAAATGATGTGAGATAATTATTAACATCTCGATCGAGTTCTAGCTTTCCATCCTCATACAACTGCATAATGGCTGTCGCTGCAAAAGTTTTTGATATAGAACCTATTCCAAATATCGAAGAAGTACTATTCACCGGAGTATTGGATTCAATATTGGCCAGGCCATACCCTTTTATATGAAGAACGGAATCACCTTGCATTAATATGATGGTAGCCCCAGCAATATTATAATCTTCCAGGCCCTTTATAAATGAGGAATCAATCCAGGCAGCTAAACTGTCAGTGTGAATATCTGTATTTTGAGAATAAATTATGTCGTGATGCATAAAAAAGGAACATATCACTAAAAGTGTCATAAGTAAATGTTTCATAATGTGATTTGATTTAGGCGGTATGTTATGTTTTTCGAACAGCTGAAATCACAATAGTCGTTAATACGATGTAAATATTGGGATCTTCACTATAGTGGAGTTAGTGGACTGATCAGAGGAAATGGATTTGCAGCCGCCTTATATTCCCTATTACTGAGTGACAGGTTCGTTTTGGAATGGATATTCTTTCAGATTTCGAAAAATAAACCAAAGGATGGCTGATACCATAAGAAGTGCCATGCCAAAAATTGGTACAATAAAAGTAACTTTTAAACCACCAGCTAAATAATGCGGTGATACGCCCTCACTTCCAGCCCTTTGAATTGCATCAAAAGCTGCAACAAGACCAACCATTTGCCCGGTTATCCCCACCAAAAAAGCAAAACTGCCAATAAACAAAATAGTGTCGTTCGTCCTTTTAAGTTTTTGAGGATCTTTATTACTACGATATAAAATGATAAATCGGATGGCAAGGATAAATACAATTATCCACATCATTAGAACAGGACCCGTAAAACTGGGGCCACCTTCATAAAATAATCTAACTATCATGACTTTAAATTTTAAAATTAATAATGAAACAATAGTAAATATTCATGATAACCCTTAAAATATTATTATAGGAACAACATAAATGGCATCCTCAACAACAAATTTAAAACAATAAATAGCATTTTTGTTATTCAGAGCGCGTTTCGTGCTATTAGCATAAAATAAGGATGCTTTTTAATACCGAAGCTTTTTTCGTTTTATATTTGTTAGCTATGGCTATCAACAAAAACATAAAATCAAATAATACCGTTTTTCCTATTTGGGAAATCATTTATTGGTTAATAGCATCTCTATTAATGTTTTTTGTTTTCAGCAACAGGCATTACGATATTCAAATGCGTACACACTTATCAATCTTACTTTTAGTTATAAGTTTCGTTAATGCATGGGTAACCAACGAAATTTTAATTCCTAAGCTTTTATTTAAAGGTAAAAGAGCGCTGTTTTTATACTTACTCTTCTTATTATTTATTATATCGTTATGGCTTATTAGTATTGCTCTCTTTCTTATCGCTTTTTATTCTAAAGTTGCCCTGCCAAATATGATTTTGCCTTCACTTGAAGATGTTATAATTCTTCTCACAGGCACTTATCTTATTTCACTGCTGTCTTCTGTTTTTTATTTTACGAAGGAATCCTATCGATCGAAAGAAGAAAAATCAATTATTGAGCAAGAAAAAAACAGGTTGGAGTTAAAGTTCAAAGAGGTACAACTGCAAGTGCTTAAAGAGCAAATTCATCCGCATTTTATTTTTAATATGATGAATAACCTTTACGCCCTTGTAAACGAAAATACTTCACTTACCAGGGAAGTTATTGTTCGTTTATCCGATTTACTCGAATATATGCTGTATGAATGCAATACCGACAAAGTAGATTTAAGCAATGAAGTTAATTTTATCAACAATTATATTGAACTTGAGAAAATAAGACACGAAAGCTTTAATGTTAAAACTGATTTTCATAAAGATGTATCCGGGATAAAAATTGCTCCTTTAATTCTATTCCCCTTTGTTGAAAATGCGTTTAAGCATGGGTTAAAACAAGCAAGCAACGATTTTATCGAAATAAAATTAGGGATAAGCCAGTATTTAATTGATTTTCATATTAAAAACAGTATTCACGATAATGTTTGCAACAACATTGATGAAAGGAAAAGCAAAGGCCTCGGGCTGAAAAACGTTCGCGAACGGCTTGAACTTTTGTATCAAAATAGATTTGAATTACAATTATCTTCAGATAATGATGTTTTTGACGCCAAACTTAAAATTATTAGGTATGCCCGTTAACGAAAAATTCAAATGCTTAATAATTGACGATGAACCATTGGCAATAAAAGTTATTCAGGAACATCTTGAAAATTTTAGCGATCATATTGAATGTATTGGCACATATACGAAACCAATTGATGCAATACCACTAATCAACAAAGGAGCTATTGATATATTATTTTTAGATATCAATATGCCATCCATTTCCGGCATTGAATTCCTAAAAGCCATACCCAAACAACCTTATGTAATTTTTACAACAGCTTACAGAGAATATGCTGTTGATGCATTTGAGCTCAATGCACTCGATTACCTTGTAAAGCCTATCTCTACCGGAAGGTTTTTAAAAGCCATGAATAGATTTCTGTCAATGGAACAAACACGATTTCAAAAGCCAAAAGAATTTATTCATATTAAGGCAGATAAAAAGAACTATAATATTCCCACCGAAACCATTCTTTATATTGAAGGGGTGGATAACTACATCAAAATTAAAACAACATCCAACAGTCTCATCTGCTACGAATCATTATCTGGTATGGAAAAGGAATTACCTGCAGAGATGTTTATTCGTATCCACCGTTCTTTCATTATTAATATTAACCAAATTGACCACTACACATCGTCATATATTAAGCTGGATGACCGGCAATTTACTATTGGCAGAAATTATAAAGAGCAAGTATTAAATCATCTGGAAAAACAATAAGACCTTTCAAAACTTGCAAAAGAGCTAACGAATACCAGCATACGACAAAAAAACAACTATAATATGGCAGACAAAAACAAAATAATAAGACCAAAATGGCTTAGATTTTTACTTGGATTACTTTCAGCCTGGACTTCATTTGTATTAACAATTGTATTGATCTTTGTTATTGTTTGGATTTTTCAAGTGAAAATATTTGATAGTGAAATTTCCGCTCTCCCGGCGTCGATATTACTTGTAATCGCAATGGTCACTTCAATATATATTGCTTTTAGAATTACAAGGTGGCAGAGCAATTACATGAACAATAAATCTTTAAAGCTCAACTATATCACTCTAATCATTTTATTATTATTAGCTTTCCTATTTATACCAATACCATTTACTTACATGATTTATTAGTTCACAGATTGTAATGATTAAATATTGTTAAAATACTCTGTACAACCGAACAATCGCTAATAGCTTATGGTTTGTGCATAAAAATGAAATGATGGAAGCATTAACATTAACTACTCCGGCTTTGCTATTTTCGGCTGTCTCATTAATTCTTTTAGCCTACACAAACCGTTTTCTTGGCTACGCCGCTTTGGTGCGACAACTATATGAAAAGTTAAAAGCCAATCCCGATCAGGTGCTGCTTGATCAAATTATAAACCTGCGTAAGCGTTTATATCTGATTAAAAACATGCAACTCCTTGGTGTAGCTAGTTTAATGTTCTGTGTATTATCCATGTTTCTGATTTATATCGAAGTATTTACTCCGGCAGCCTATGCCTTTGGTCTGGGTTTACTACTCTTAATTATCTCGCTATTGTTATCAGGTTGGGAAATTAAGATATCAGTTCGTGCCCTTGATTTACACCTAAACGATATGGAGCATCCAGTGAACGAGGATTAAAGAAGATAAAAACAAGGCTGTTCAATAGATACCAGATGGGTTGGTTTCGTGATTGAACAGCCTTTTGCTAGTCGGGAATCAAATTAAATATTATCTCATAAGCCCCAAATTAAGGTGTCATAGCTGGTCGCCACCAGTCTTTTGAAACATAGCCTTTGGGCTTCTTGGGTTTATTAACTGTTATTTCTTCAGCATCACTCTCAAACAAACCCCAGTCATCTGTTCTGAATGGTGAAGCAGGAAAACCCTCGGTATTATACAAGAGGTTTCGTTGAGAAGGATTCATTGCCCATGCATAGCGCACTGCCACAGGATTGGGCACATCCTTTGATGAAACAATTACTTTTTCATCCTTTATTTTGGCTTTGGCCCAATACCATCGTTTATCCATGCCAGCAATAGCGAAACTGTTTAAGGCTTCTCCATTAGCTGATTTCAGACCATTGCCAACACCATCAAAGGAAAGCACTATGGTATTCTCATTTCTGGTAAATGATGTAAAATAAGGGCCATGCCCTACCCTATTCTTCTTGTAAACATCATGCAAAATCCCGTAAGCATGCCTTAAACCAATCGGCTTCTTATTTTTGGGGTGCAACTCCACCGGGCTGCCTGTATCGATTGAAACAGCTAAGCCAACATTATCTAATTCATTTTGCAACTCCAGCATTATTTGCCTCGAAACAGCCCAGGGGGATTCAACACCCTCAACGGGCTGCGATTGTTCAGGTCCCCATGACGGTAGTTGAGTTAAAGAAAAATAAAGATCATCATTAACATGACCATCAGAATACTCAAACCACAGTTTTCTGTAGGTATCGATCAAACGGTTCAGCTGTTCTTTAAAAGCTATTGCCTGCTGTACCGTTTTGGAGTTTCGTTCACCCTGATACCAAATAATTCCCTTAATCCCATAACCTAATAAAGGATGTACCATAGCATTATAAATATGGGCCGGATATTGATTGCCAAGGTTGGCAGGTCTGGTGATAATGGGAGCCATTAAGCGCTTATTTTTACTTTTCATCGTATCGCCACTTGCCATCCGTTGATGGTACTCAGCTAATTCTGATTTATACTTCTCCATGGCACTTTCAGTGCTCATATTTAGCTTACCAAGCTGACGATTTAATACGTCGTCCATCGTTTGCTTATGGTATTGGCTTCGTTCAATATCCTCCTGATCCTGCCATGGAATCCAGCCCTCGACAGGTGTACCTGCATAGGCCTGAACAATAATTCCAACCGGAATACCGAGCTCCCGCTGTAAAGTAGCTCCAAAGTGCCAGGCCACGGCAGATGTATTACCAGCTGATATTGAATTGGATTGCCTCCACCGGCCCGTGGCACAGTCATTTCTTGGTTCGTGCCAGTGTTGCCGGTCTGATTTGTAAATATGTAAATCGGCAACATTGGCCTTTTTCAATTCTTCATTGGTGTTAAAGCAATTCTTTAAAGCCCAACCCATATTAGATTGCCCAAGACATAACCATACTTCACCAATAGATACATTTTTGATCTCTACTTCTTCTGTACCTGCGGAAATAATAAGCGATTGACCTCTGCGATATGACGGTGTTGGAACAATTGCTTTCCAATACCCGTTTTTATCTGACACAACCTTTCTCTGTTCTCCCCAGGATGTTCTGATACTAACATGTGCATTAGCTTCAGACCATCCCCAAATGGCGTTTGAGGTATTTTGCTGTAACACCATATTATCAGCAAAAAACGTGGGTAGTTTTAATTGTGCTGTAACGATTGTTGTTAATGCAAAAAGCAGTGTCAAGCAGAGGTATTTCATAATCTAAAATTTAGCGCTTAATAAATTTCTTAACAAAGATCTGCTGATCCTTTTCTGCACTTATAAAGTACATACCGCTTGTTAATTCACTTATATCAATGCTTTTTCGATAATTATCTGTTCCTGTTCCACGAACAACATTGCCATTAATATCCAATATTTGAATTGATGTTACTTCTCCTGAAAAATAGAGCTTATCGTGTGCCGGATTTGGATAGACTGAAATATCAATCTCTACATTCTCCTGTAAATCAGTGCTGATTGGTGCTCTCGAATCGGGATTGTTGTTAATGATGATATCATCAATATAGATATCGTAATCACCCGATTGACTACTGTAATCGACTTGTATCCAAATTTTACCGCAATCTGTATATTCTCCCATATCAAAAACAAGATCCTGCCATTCTCCCAGATGATTGGCATCATATGGTTCCATACTTTTTTTAATCACCTTATTGCTGTTATCCTCTTTTGAGAACTGAAAGCGTGTGTCAGAGGCACGATCCTTCAGTATTTTCATGTGTACATAGCGTGGTGCATCAAATATGGCCACTTTTGTTGATGTTCCAATGTAGCTTTTGGTATTATCAGCTTTACGCTCAACTTTCAAAACTTTATTACTGGTATTAATCCCTTCTTTTAAAGGATTTTCAACAATATTAACGGGAGCACCTCCAATCTTACCATATTGATATGGTGTATTTTCAAAGGTTTCAGAATAAATCGTACCCTCAGCCGGATAGATAGTCCACTTTTCTTGTACCACCACCAGGTTAGGCGCATGTCCTATCCAGTTAGCCTCCTCAATGACACGAACAAACTCATCATAAGTTTTTTGAACATCGCCACTGCTTTGATATTCATCGAACACTGATAAAATCGGGTCATTGCTGTCAACCATTTCCTGTCGCAGGCTTTCTTTAAAAGCTGCAATATCATTTTGGTACGATGGATCATCAATCAAATTATTTAAGCAATCTGGATCAGCTTGTACATCATAAAACTCTTCAGGAATTCTTTTAAGAATAAAGTCACAACGATCTTGCCAATATTGATTCGTTTGTCCGATATTTAGCATTGTTTCAAAAAAGCTGGCACCGAGTGAAGAACTATTGTAAGTTGTGCGACCATCGTGCCATGGATTAAAAACATATGCGAATCTCTCATTATGTACTTTTCTGAATGCATAAATATTCTTGCCAATTGTCGTATTATAAGTCGAGAATAGCATACCTCTCCCACTTTGATCTTCACCTTTAATAAGTGGTAATAAAGATTGCCCATCCAGGTCTGTTGGGATGTCAATACCTGCTGCTTCACAAATCGTCGGGAAAATATCCAATGCCGACACCATTTCACTGACTGAAGTACCTGGCGTCAGGTTATTATTGCCAGACCATCGCAGTATTAAGGGTGTTTTTGTTGCGTGATAATAAATATTGGACTTAATACTTGGCGCTGCCATACCATGGTCCGATAAGAAAAACACAAGGGTATTATCGGCAATATTTTTTTCGTCGAGTACCTGAAGTAACTTTCCAACCACATCATCACAACGCCTTGATGAACAAAGATATTCAGCCATTTCTGTTCGTACATCTTCATCCTCAGGTAACCATGCTGGTAATATCACATCTTCCGGATAGAAAACTTTTGAAGGATGTGATTTTGCTTCACCTAAATCTGTGCCAACACTATTCAGCTTATAATAAGGGCGATGCGGATCATGTGAATTCACAATCAGATAAAATGGTTTACCAACTGTATTTAACGCTGAATCTATAACGGTTGATGCACGTGAGTAGAACACATCTGTATTCCTTTCCATCTCTTCGTCCAAATGCCATGGAGTTACATTCTCGTATGGCGTACTATGAGGAATCTTTCCCAGGATACCCACAAAGTAATCATTGGCATCAAACACATTTGGAATTGTTGGAATATTCTTAATTCGTAAATCGTGAAAGCCTTCTCCTCCACTTCTGTGAGGTAAAAGGCCGGTATTAATTGCATTACGTGATGGCATACATGCAGTTGAAGCAACATGGGCATTTGTAAATTTAACACCTTGTGCTGCCAATGCATCAATGTTAGGAGTCACACCTTCACCGTGCTTCTCACCATCGAAACAACCGACTGTATTCCAGCTCATATCGTCGGCTGTGATAATTAATATATTTGGTCGTTGTGCAGATACATTTGCGCACCAAACCATTACTAAAAGGGCTATTGCATATTTAGATATTCTCATTTCTTTGGGATTATTTTAACCTGACCTCCAATCTGATTGACTACCATAAAAAGGAAACCAGATAATTTAGGCAGGTTTTTTAAAGTCTGGACTAATTCTTCTTTAACTAAAGCGTATGCACTGCCATCAGAAAAATGAACAGTTGCATATTCACATTGATTAATATCGTCGATTTGCACATCTACATTCATTTCTAACATCAATTCCCCGTTCATAACTTCTTCTCCTCCAAATTAATCGTCGATTGTAATTTGTGCTGATATGTGATTGTAGCAATCACATATCAGCTTATCTAAATCAGGACATGAACAATTATTTATTTCGCTTAGCCTTTCTATATTTTTTCCATTTTGCAAGCTGCTCTTTAGAACATACTTTTTTCAATTCAGCCATATAGCTTTGCATGTTAGCTTTGCGTGCATCTTTTAACTCCTGTGACCCTTTTTCATGCGCTTTTGAAGCTTTTAAATTGCTTTGTCTCAAATTAGTCTTCAGATCCAAAACCTGAGCTTGTTGTTCAGAGCTCAAATCCATTACTTTTGTCATTTCTGCAACTTCCTCTTTAATGGCTCCCTGTGCTTTCTTCCCTAACTTTTGTGCACTCAAATTATTGAACATCATCAATGCACAAAAAATCATTGCAACTGTTAAAACTTGATTTTTCATAACTATTAATTTTAGTTTACTGATTTTTCTAATTAAAAGGTACTTTAAACATACCCGTATTAAACATCTGTGAATCCATTTTATGAAAAGGCTTTTAAAGCAAAGTAGTCATCCTGCTTAATATTTAATAGGATTCGTAGTATGACCAAATGATGAATGGTAGCCTGTAAGAAACAGGCTACCTGATTGAATTTGTGTTATTTCATGTGTCGTAAACGCTTTAAAGATTTTTCCAGATACTCCTGAGTTAATTCATCTGAGTCCTGGTATTTCACCCGTAAAGCTTCCAACCTGTTGTGTAAATCTTTTTGAACATCTGAATACTGCTCCTGACCGTAAACATTATTCATTTCGCTCGGATCTTCCTTTAAATCGTACATCTCCCACTCATCTACGTCGTGGTAAAAATGCATTAGTTTGTAACGCTCTGTGGCGATACCATAATGACGTTTCACCATGTGCCAGCTTGGATACTCATAATAATGATAGTAATGTTCTTTACGCCAATCCTCAGGAGTTTCACCTTTCAGGATCGGTACAATACTGCGTCCCTGCATCTCTTCACCACCTGAGGCTCCTGCTATTTCAAGGAAAGTTTGGGCAAAGTCAAGGTTCGAAACCAAATTGGAATTAGTACTACCAGGCTTTGTAACACCAGGCCATTTAACCAGTAATGGAGTTTTAAGAGATTCCTCATACATAAAACGTTTATCAAACCAGCCATGCTCACCTAAATAAAATCCTTGATCTGAAGAATATATGACAATTGTATTTTCATCGAGACCTGATTCCTTAAGGTAATCTAACACACGGCCAACATTCTTATCTACACTGGCAATACAAGCCAGATAATCCTGCATGTAACGTTGGTATTTAAATTGAACCAACTCTTTCCCTTTTAAATCAGCGTTATTATAATACTCGAGAATCGGATCATACACTTTATCCCATTCCTTTTCCTGTTCTTCATTTAAGCGAGCTGTGGTGCCAAGTTTTTTGTCCTTAAACATTTTCAAATCACGATCCATTCGCATGGTAATGTCAATTGACATGTCCTGTTCTTTAGCTGCACTTCCTCTATTTGAGTAATCATCAAATAAGTTTGCCGGCTCAGGAAAAGTAACATCCTTGTATAAAGTCAACTCATTAGGACCTGGTTCCCATTCGCGGTGAGGAGCTTTATGTTGAAGCATTAACATGAATGGTTTATTATCATCCTGAGCTCCTTTTATGTAATCGATAGCTTTATCTGTAATGATTTCAGTTACATAACCGGTTTCGGTGTGTTTACCTGCTGGTGTTTTAAAAATAGGATTGTAATAAAAACCTTGTCCTGGTAATACTTCCCAATAATCAAAACCTGTTGGCTCAGATCCAAGGTGCCACTTACCCACAATACCTGTTTTATATCCGGCCTCTTGCATCAGTTTAGGGAATGTAACTTGAGAACCATCAAATTTAGTACCTCCTTCATTTGATATAAAACCATTTAAATGTCCGTATTTTCCGCTTAAAATGGTAGCTCTTGAAGGTCCACAGATTGAATTGGTTACCAGGCAACGATTAAACAACATACCTCCATCTGCAATACGATCAATGTTTGGTGTTGGTGCATAATCCTTTAATACGCCACCATAAGCACTAATAGCCTGATAGGCATGGTCATCACTGAAAATAAAAACAATATTAGGTTGTTTTTTTTGCGACTCTTTCTTTTTGGCTGGTTGACAAGCAACAACTAAAACCATTGCCATCAACAATACAATTTGACTGATCTTATTCATAATCTATATCGGTTATTATTCACGTATTCTATTATCAGGTGCTCCCCACCACTCTGAATCAGGCAACTGGCTATCCCAGGTATTAAATATGCTCTGCAATTCCGCAGCCAACTCTGGAAATTCATCTGCCAGGTTAAATTCTTCCTTTGGATCATCAGCCAGGTTAAATAGTTCTGGTGAATCAGAATTTTTCATCCCCCTATCATTCCAGCAAAGTTTCCAGTCTCCCTTGCGAATAGCATAATCATCATCACGACGCCAGTATAGTATTTCATGTGGGTTTTCATCAGTTTCATTTTTCAGATAGGGTAACAAGTCAACACCATCAAAATCATGATCGCCATTTATATCAAGATAGCTTACCAATGTTGGTAAAATATCCAAATTAGAAACTGGCTTATCATACATACCGGGTTCCAATACACCTGGCCATTTGATCAGAAACGGTACTCTGATTCCTCCTTCATAGGTATCTCCTTTCCATCCACGTAAGCCTCCTGTTGAAGACATATAATCATTAGGTACATTTCTCTTTGCCTGTCCTCTGGGAGAACCGTTATCACTCATAAAAATAACAATGGTATTTTCTCCAATTTCTTGCCTGTCCAAACACTGAATAACCTTTTGAATTCCATCATCCATTGCTAATACCATACCCGCAAATTTTCTCCGATTGGGTAGCTCAATGTGCGATAAGCGCTCTAAATATTTATCTGGGACTTCCCACGGGTGATGAACCGCATTGTATGAAAGGTATAGAAAGAAAGGTTGGTTACTTGATTTTTCAATGAAATTAATTGCTTTATCAGTGAAAACTTCGGTCAGATATCCTTTAAAGGTAACTGGTGTATTATTGTCAAATAATGGCCAACGTGCTTTTTTATTGCCCATCTTAAGTCCTGACTTATAATACGAATGAGCACCATTTAAAAAGCCGTAATAGTAGTCGAAACCCTTTTGGTTTGGACGTTTTGATTCGGCAACACCCAAGTGCCATTTACCCACCATTCCGGTTGTGTACCCAATTGATTTAAGTAATTCCGGCGCCAATACTTTATCATCAGGGATACCAGATCCTTGTGAAATTTCAGAGTCCGGCCAACCTGAAGCACTACAATTCTCTCCTAGTCCAAAACGTTGTTGATACTGCCCGGTTAATAAGCCTGCACGAGAAGGAGCACAAACCGAGGCTGACACATAAGCTTGATTAAACTGTATTGATTGTTTTGCTAAGGCATCCAGACCAGGGGTTAAAACATCGTTAAAACCGTTATAGGCAACATCCCCAAAACCCATATCATCGGCGTAAATAATAACGATGTTAGGTCTATCAGTTTTTTTGCGTATTGGATTTGCAATACACATCAAGCCACAAAGAAACAGCAGACTTAACATTAATTGCAATCGGATAATTGTAGCTAATTTGAACATTTCTAATTTTCATTATTCATCTCAACGAAAATATCAACATTCAAACAACAGCTCAACAAACCCACCTTTACATCGTTTTCATCGTTGCAACATTCTGATTAAATCACCCATACAAAACCATCATCTATATAAAAAACTCACTATATAAGCCTAACTATATGAATATTACAAAACTTCACAACTTAAAATGATATCATAAACTCAGAAAGATTGTCATTAGGATCAAGGTGCAGTTTTTTACGGATTTTGTAACGATGAACTTCTACACTACGCAGTGAAACGTTCATCAGCGGAGCAATTTCTTTGGTAGATAAATTCATTTTCAGATAGGCACACAAACGTAAATCTTTAGGTGTAAGATCCTCATAATTATTCTTTAAGCGCTTAAAGAAATCTTCATGTGCGCGATCAAAATGTAAACGGAATACGTTCCAATCATCCTCATCTTCAATACTATGATCAATCATTCTTATCAGGCGATTCATGTATTTTTCGGGATAACTGTATTTAAGATGTTCACGTTGTTTTAGAATTTCTTGCTTTACTTCGGTCAGAACTTCTTTACGTTTAATAGTGGCGATAGTACGGTTTGCAAGTTCTGTACTTTGGTGTTGAATTTCCTTTTGCAACAGCTCATTTTTTAAGCGAATCATACGTTCTTCGTTGCGATGCTGTTCCTCATTATATTTATCCTCCCAGGCCCTTTTTTCATCTTCAACAAGTTTAATATGATGTTCCTTTATTAACTTCCTTACAAACATTACAATCCCGGCCATTGCAATTAAGCCAATAATACTGACAAGAATAATGAACCATATTTGGGCAAAAAACGGCCTTTCAATCAAGAAAGAGTATTTCACAGGTAGTAATTCGTGCCCAAACTCATCTTCACCTTTTATATGCAGAGTATAACTACCCCATGGGAGTTTCTCAAATACAATACGATTGCGCTTATTGCCTTTTATCCACCTATCATGAAAGCCTTCAAGCTTAACCCAATACTTGCTTTTTTGAGCAACAGATGCCATTGACATATAATCAAACATCAGCTTTTTATTGGTATATGGAATCCTAATTATAGTGTCGCCTGAATTATTTGGTAATGATGAGATTTCATTTTTATTCCAACATGTGACATGCCTGACGTGAATTGCATCAAAGTTATTTTGTTGCTCTTCAAATGCCGATTTATAGACTAACGCTAAACCATTTTCTAACCCAAAAGCTGTTGTGCTGTCGTTTAATGCAACAATGATCGGATATTTTTCATCAAGAGAATTATACGGATCACTAAATGCATATTCAAACTCCTTCTTAATGGTGTTGGATTCGACTTTAAATAAAGCAACTTTTTGTGGTAAAGCAAACCAGTATTTGTTAAAGTCTGATTGAACGACAGCATTCGCGAAGGCATATTCATTCAACTGCTCCTCCACTTTTGCATAACGAACAACTGTATCACGCAATTCATCATAAGTAAATAAACCACTGTTTGTTGTAAAAACGATGCGTCCATCCAATTTTGATACTTTATTTCCTGCATTTTGAGGCATTCCTTTATTTAGTCCGTAACGCTCCTTAAGCAATGGTTTGTTTAGCTCATTTATTTGAACTTTAAAGACTTCCTTTCTACGTGTATGAGAAACCCAAATGTTGTTATATTGATCCACCTCCATATTACGAGAAGGTTCAAAAAAACCTTTTAATATATTACTCAATTCAAACCCATCCTCACCCTTCCTAAACAATACCAATGAAGTATATGAATTTTGTATTAGAAACTCCTTTTTCTCATTTTGAATGGGTATAAAAGATTGCCCACCTCCGAGTGTGGATATTTGAGTCACCTTTCTGCCCTTAATCTGAAAACTTCCTTTATTATGCCCACAGAGCAAATAATCCCCCACTTGCTTTAGTGTCCATGCGTGACCTTTTAACTCTTCAATTACCTTAAAATCTGATGGCTTTAATTCGCTCAAATCATAACCGTCTAGTGGATGGTAATAGACTCCTTGATCGGTTCCCACATAAATATTGCCTTGAAATATAGCAACTGCATGAACAACGCCCCAATTGGCTGACACATCGGATATATAATCAACAGGACGGTTAAACTCAATGCACGAAATCCCTTTGTTGAGAGCAACCCATAAACGCTTCTGTTTATCACATTTCACATCCAGGATTGTATTGCTTTCTAAGCCATTATTCGAATTCAGATGTTCAATGATCTCACCTTTTCGGCTAAGTTTAAATATTCCATTGTCGAGAGTTCCAATGTAGTAGAATTGGCCATCAAAGGTTCCTGCATTAATGTCAAACTCCTTTATTATTCTCTGCGCTTCACATTTCCATTCAACTATACTGTTTTTACCATCCCAAACAAACAATCCTTTTTTACCTGTGCCTAGTAGAAACTTGTCACCTTCAAAGGGTAATAAAACACGAGTAAAAGCTCTGTATAAATTGTCACTTCCCTCTATTTCTTTAAATTCTCTGCTATCATATTCAAGCAAATTACCCCTGGTTTTTTGTGTAATCAGACGATTACGAACATTCAAAAGAAAAATGATGCCACCACCGATCTCCTCAATACTCAATTCATCATTTTCATATATGTATATAGTATTAAATGATTGAAATATAATCTCTCCCCTATTTCCTTTAACAATCTTCCAAATCATATCATTGTGCAACTTATTTAAAGGAACATTGGCCGATAAAGATGTGTATTTGAGTTTTCCAGTATTGCCCTTTTCCCAATATCCGAATTCTTCGAATGAACCGGTGTAAATACGATCACCGATTACAAGTATCGAACGAACACTCCCATTTCCAGGGGTCTTATACAACTCCCACATGTTTCCATCAAATTGCAGTAATCCAGCTTCATTTCCGAAATAGGCTGTTCCATTATCCTCAAAATCAATGGCCCAATTTTTACTAAAACCATTGTATGTATTCTTTAAAAAGTTTGTTATCTCATTTGCTCCAAATATGAAATTTACATTAATCAAATAACAAAATATTACTGCAGCAATTCTGTATGAATAATTAAATAATCCCATAAAATCTGATAAAGAAGCAATATACGAAATCATTAAAGAAAGCAACTATGCTTAAATTAAAAACTAATCATAAACTCTGACAAGTTAGTTTCTGCTGGTAAATCCATTTTTTTTCTCAGTCGATAACGATGAACTTCAACACTCCGCTCTGATATATCCAATAAAGGAGCAATTTCTTTGCTTGATAAGTTCATTTTCAGATAAGCACAAAGCCTTAAATCACGAGGGGTTAACTGCTTATACTCCTGTTTTAATCGTGAAACAAAATTATTATTGGCTTTATCGAAATGCCGCTCAAATAAACCCCAATCATCCTCTGTATGAATATTTGAATCAATAAGTTCAACTAACTTTTTATAGTATTTATCAGGATAACGAATGCCTAACTTTTCTTTCTGACTTGAAAGTTCTTTCTTAATACTTGCTAATACTTCCTTGTTTCTAATAGCGTTTAGCGCACCTGTTGCAATGTGATTGTTCTGTTGGATTAGTTCATCCTCCAGCTTGTTCTGAACATTCTTTAACTCATTAATTTTTATATGGTTATCAGCATCTCCATCAGAAACTACTTCCTGCAAATCAGGTACATACCGCCTAAGATTTCTTTTAAAACGTAGTAATAGTATCAAAAGTATGCTTAAACCGCATAGACTCCAAAGTATTAAGAATCCCGTTTTTAGATACCATGGTTTTAATAGACTAACCAACATTTTTTTAGATAAGGTTGCTTGTCCCCATTGGTCATATGCTTTAATTGTCAGTTGACATTCATTACCGGGCAACTCTGTAATATTAAACTGTTCATGATTTCCCTTAAAGTGAACACTATCATTTTGGGATATGAATTCTAAATGATATTCCATTTGTCGTCCCGGCGACGCTAATGTACTCAGGTTGATAACCAAATCTTTGAAATTAAATGGTAACTCAATATGATCTGATTCCGGTTTTCCGATTTGTATATTATTTTTTCCATCCTTATAGCTCAATTGTAATATTATATCGTGATGACGATCCTTAACTTCTGCATTTAAGTTATTTAGGTCATCATCATATATCATTCCCAATCCATTTTCCAGTCCTATAAAGGTTCCAATTGAATCAATGGTAACAATATTCTCCCAGTCTTCAACTAATCCCATATGTGGTTCCACAAACTTATATTGCAGGATTTTAGAAATATCATTATCACTAATTCTAAATAACGCGATATTTCTGTCACCAATGAGCCAGTAATGGTTGTTATCTCGCCTAATTATTCGATGCGCACTTTTTAAGTTACCCAGCTGTTTATTAATTTCATCGTAATAAACAATTGAGTCTTTTAGTCCATCATATGTATAAATACCTTTTGAACTGGTAATGATAATACGTTTGTTAAATTCATATACTTCACTTTTAACATCCTGAGGTAAGCCATTATCGGCCTCAAATACATTATAGCTATAGGCATCTTTCAGGTTGTGTTGCAGACGTATATTGTAAAGTTCGCTTTTTCGGTCATGTTGAAGCCATATCTGATTTTTATGATCTACGGCTATGGACATGGTCGGCTCTGAAAATCCTTGTACAGTGGTTTTAAATTGCCACGTTCCCTGCTCTCCTTTTTCGAGTATGACTAAATCAGAATAACAATTTTGAATTAAATAGTTCTTTTCTTTCACCTTGATTTTTTGAAAGCTTCTTCCGCCTGCATAATTTGAGATTTGCTTAACCTGATCTTTTTGAATAAGAAATGTTCCCTGATTGTGTCCACATAATAGTTGATCATCAACAACAGCTAAAGACCAGGCCAAACCAATTAAATCCGGTAATAACTTAAAATCATCAAAAGAAACCAATCGCTCGTTCTTCGAAAATGATTTATACCAAACGCCTTTGTTTGAAGCTATGTATAAATTGTCATTATGAAACGCAACAGAATGTACCGCTCCTATTTGCTTTTTTGGATCAATCAGAAATCTTATTGGTGAATCTAATTCAAGATATCCAATACCTACACTCATTGTAAACCAAAGTCTGTTAAATTCATCAAACTTTAACGACAAAATCGTATTATCCTGTAAGTAATTCTGGCTATTAATTTTATAAACAATTTCCCCATTCGAGTTAAAGATTATCAGTCCCGAATTAATTGTTCCAATATAATAGAAGCCTTCATGATAGGCTGCACAATTTATATCCTCATTCTTTAAGAATTGATTTGCCTCACTCTGCCAGGGGATTAGTCTATTATTCTGCCAAATATACATACCTTGTTTTTTAGTCAAAACAAGTCTTTTCATATCCCTGAATGGCAAAATTCCTTTTATACGTTCTTGTTTAAGGTGCTTCGACTGTAAGGCTTTCTGATAACCATAACCGGTCAATTCCAGTAATGCGCCGCGCCTTGTATTCCCCCATAACCTTTTATTATATTCCACCATCAAGAATGGAGGAGTGTTAATTTCAACCTTACGCACACTTTGCCCGTCATACTTCAAAGTAAGACTAAACCCCTGGAAGATGATGTTTTTATCAACATCTTCAAAAATCCGCCAAATCTCCTGATTATGAAAGGTTACATTTACCAACTTATCATTTAATGAGAAATATCCGAGTTTTCCATTTACGTCTCTTTTCCAATAACCAATTTCTTCAGATGAGCCTGTGTATACAAGTCCATCAGAGGCGGCACATACAGAACGAACTTTCGAATATGCAGGTAACTCATTTAAAGACCAATTGACTCCATCAAAACTTAATAAACCTTTATCATTACCAATGTAAACATAACCATCTTTTCCATGGTCAATACACCAGTTACGGTTACTGGCATTATATTGGTGTTTGTAAAAGGTTGTAACTTGTGGTAATGTAAAATGGTTGGTGCACCAACCATCTACTAAGAAATTTAATTGAAATAGCAATATCAGAAATAACAACCTGTGCACCATTTTCCTTTATTTGAGTTATTGCTTAAAAATAACAATTTGATGTGAGATTCAAATATTATAAATCATTACAGTTTTGTGCTCCTGAATTGAATATCATCAAGGTATACAGGTTTTGTAAAAGTTCCTGACGTATTTTGAAAAACAAAAGTAATCTGAGAGACAGCTCCTTTGAATGCCTGGCAGTCAAACTCCAATTTATGCCATTCTCCATATGTTTCGGATTTATTAATTGGCTCAAGTTTAACCACCTTTCCCTTTTTCCCTTTAATCTCAACATATAGATCACAAGGTTCATCCGCCTTAACAGAAACATTAAGGTAACGGTGACGCCGTTGGAAGACAGAAGTCTTCATACTAACTGCCAAACCTTTTATACCATCAACATCAGGGTTGATTCCAATAACGTTATCACTGGTATTCTCCCCTTTTGGCAATGGATTTTTCACATACAATAGACTGCCTTTGTTTTTATGAGAAAGAAACTGTTCTGTATTAATACCTTCAAAATCTTCATGTGGATGTCGAACATATTTACCAACAGAAGGGCTCCATCCCCACTGTTTAGCACCAACTTGTTTCGACCATGCCTGGTATTTCTTTCGTAGTTTTTGGACTATTTCTGGATGCCGCTCATATAAATCAACAGATTCTGTTTTATCCTCAGCAATTTGAAATAATTTCGGTTGCCCTTTAATTTCGTTCTTAACGAGCTTCCACTCTGTATCACGGATAGCCCAACGGTGGTTAATTCGCCAATATAATACATCATGTACCGGACTTTCTTCTTTTCCATTTAAATAAGGCATTAAATCCTTACCGACCATACCTTTAGTATTCTTAACCGAAGTAGCTTCTAGAATGGTAGGTAATATGTCCAAGGTACTAACCGCTTCATGATACTCTTTATTAGCCTGGATTTTTCCAGGCCATGAAACACAAAATGGCAAACGAATTCCGCCTTCAAATAATGTTCCTTTCTCACCCCGATAAGGCATGTTATAAGAATAATTACCCTTTAACTTTCCACCATTATCACTAACAAAAAAGATAAGTGTATTATCACGTAATCCTTTATCTTCAAGAACCTTTAGTATTTTCCCAATGTTTGCATCCATCGCATATTGCATAGCACACAATGTACGTCGTTTTGGATTCTCAATTTGCTTAAATAGTTTTTGATACTCTGCAGGAGGCTCTTGAAGGGGTCCATGAACTGCATTAAATGCCAGATACATAAAGAACGGATCATCACCCACTCTATTGATATATTCACATGCTTCTTCTCCAAAAGCATCAGTTAAATAACGCTCTTCAGAACTAAGCGGTTTTGTATTTCTAAATAAAGTTCTGCCTTCATTATTGCCCGGGTAGTAGCTGGCCGCACCGCCTAAAAATCCGTAAAAATAATCAAAGCCTCTATTGGTAGGAAAGTATTCATCTGATTCATGTCCAACATGCCATTTTCCGATACATGCAGTTTGATATCCCTTGGGTTTTAAAAACTCAGGGATAATTTTAATTGTTGGCGGAATACCAGCCAGCACATCTGGACCGGAACGAAACGGCCCTGGATTATCATCAAATCCCAAAGATTGTTGATAGCGTCCTGTTAGTAATCCTGCCCGAGATGGCCCGCAAACAGGTGCAGTTACATATCCACAACTAAAATAAGTACCGCTTTCAGCCAAAGCATCAATATTAGGAGTAGGAATATTGCTATTTTGCTGGTGATAACCAACATCGGCATTACCAAGATCATCTGCGACAATGACAATTACATTGGGCTTTTGAGCCCAAAGCAATTGACTTATAAAAAGACTAACAATCAGAATACTATAATGCATATTCATATTTTCTTCAAAAATCAGATAGCTTCCTTATACTCCTCTTGTAACTCAGCTAAACGCTTTTTTAGATTTCTCGTAATCTCCACATAATCCGGATGTCCATACAGATTATTCATCTCAGATGGGTCCTCCTGTAAGTCATACAATTCCCATGCATCCATCTTATGGTAAAAATGCATCAGTTTATATCGCTCTGTTCGAACGCCGTAATGTCTTCTAACAGAATGGAAACCAGGAAATTCATAAAAGTGATAATACAAAGCATCGCGCCATTTATCAACTTTCTCTCCTGATAATAATGGCTTTAAAGAGAGTCCCTGCATATCTTCAGGCTGATTTACGCCGCAGAAGTCAAGGATGGTTTGCGCATAATCAAGATTTTGCACCATCTGGTTAATTTCAGTTCCGGCTTTTATCTTACCAGGATATTGGATCAATAAAGGAGTTCGGAATGACTCTTCATACATGAAACGTTTATCGAAGAAGCCATGCTCTCCTAAATAAAAACCTTGATCAGACGTGTAAATTACAATTGTATTTTCTTCTAAACCTGATTCTTTCAAGTAGTCTAATAGGCGCCCCACATTCTCATCAACAGAAGCAATCGTACCCATATAATCCTGCAAATACCTTTGATACTTCCAAAGAGCCAACTCCTTATCACTTAAGTCCATGTTATGAAATGCTTCGTTAATTGGACGATACGCTTTCCAAAATGTCTCTTTTTGCTCATCTGTTGCACGGTTAAACAAGTGTGGCCATGGATCGTAGCGAAAGCTATCAACTCCGGCTTTAACTGTCATTTTTAAATCGTGCCCTTCATACATGTCACGATAAATATTCATCTTTTGTTTTGCAGATGCTTTGCGTCCTTTGTAATCATCAAAATAAGTATCAGGCACTGGGAAAGACACTGAATCATACATATTATAATGACGCTCAGCAGGCCACCAGTTACGATGAGGTGCTTTGTTTTGCACCATTAACATAAATGGCTTCTCCTCATCTCTTTGTTCATCCAACCATTTTAAAGATTTCTCCATAATCAGGTCAGTAGCATATCCATGATTCATAACGGTATCCTTACCTGTAATAAAATCTGGATTATAATATTCGCCCTGATCATTTAATACCTCCCAATAATCAAAACCTTGAGTCGGAACACCTTTCAAGTGCCATTTACCAACAATTGCTGTTTGATAACCTTCAGCTTGCAGATATTTTGGCAATGTGGGCTGATTCTGGTCAAATTTATCACGATTACGCGTGAAGCCATTAATATGACTGAATTTTCCTGTTAATATTGTTGCCCGACTTGGACCACATAAAGAGTTGGTACAATATGCTTTATTAAATAAAGCTCCATTCTCTGCAATTCTATCAATATTAGGTGTTGGTGCGACTTTAGAAATGCCATGACCATAAGCACTAATAGCTTGTATAGCATGGTCATCTGATGTAATTAAGATGATATTTGGTCGCTTTTTAGTGGGTCTCGTTGCCGAACACGCCAACGAGACTGCCACTAAGGCACCTAACATGATACGATTTATTCTATTTCTTGAAAACATATAATTGGATTCTTGGGGTTAATTTTCTAATAATGTGAATTCAACCTGATAATCAGTATCTGAATTAGGCCCTACGAAAACGGTAAATTTTCCTGGTTCGGTTCCAAAAGACATATCTTGTCGATAGAACGCTAACATATCTGCATTAATGATGAAGCTAACAGTTTTAGTTTCATCTTTCTTGATGTGTAGTTTCCTAAATCCTTTTAGTTCTTTTAATGGTCGGGTAACCGAAGCCACATGATCATGGATATATAGTTGCATTACTTCGTCAGCATCATAATCTCCTGTGTTTGTTACATCAACTGTTAGGGTTAATTCTTCGCCCTGATTAACGGATTGCTTGTTAAGCTTAGGATTGGAATATTTAAATGTTGTATAACTCAAACCATATCCAAACGGAAATAGTGGTGAATTAGCAACGTCTAAATAGCGAGACTTATAGGTATCTTTTGGTTTTTCAGGATCAAACGGACGTCCGGTATTCTTGTAATTGTAATAAATCGGTATTTGACCAACATTTCGCGGCATCGTCATCGTTAATTTACCGGATGGAATTTGTTTTCCATAAAGCAGGTCCGCAACTGCTTTGCCACCTTCTGTTCCCGGATACCAAATATTCATAACTGCATCAGACAGTTTGACTTCTTCCTCAATAGTCATTGAACGCCCTGTCATGTAAACAAGGATTAAAGGTTTATTCAACTTAGCAATTTCCTTTAACAATTCAGACTGAACACCAGGCAGGTTAAGGTTTGTTCGGCATGCCGCTTCACCTGACATACTCCATTTTTCACCCAATACCATCACAACTTTATCCGCATTTTTTGCGATCTGGATCGCTTTCTTAAAGCCTGATCTATTATTGCTATTTACATCACAACC
This sequence comes from Carboxylicivirga sp., assembly GCF_982718395.1. Taxonomy (NCBI): domain Bacteria; kingdom Pseudomonadati; phylum Bacteroidota; class Bacteroidia; order Marinilabiliales; family Marinilabiliaceae; genus Carboxylicivirga; species Carboxylicivirga sp. Next base: position 20,362 of record NZ_CEXQWX010000033.1, on the reverse strand, counting down.
TTTAGCAAAGGTTACTCCTGTTTCGGTTCCATTCAGTTTTATAGCCTCCAGAATTGTTGCTTCTACTGCCTGAGGTTTACCTGCCGCTTTCCATGAACCAAGCAGGTCACGTTTGGAATTAGCTAATGGACCAATCACAGCAACCTTATCTTCTTGTTTCAGAGGTAGGGCTTTCTTTTCATTTTTAAGCAACACACACGATGCAACTGCCATTTCATATGCTGTTTTTCGATTCTCAGCAGATAGAATCTCAATCTTCTCCAATTCGTCATTACAATATTTGAATGGATCATCCATAATACCCAATTCAAACTTTAAGCGTAAAACATTTCTAACAGCTTCATCCAACTCTTCCTCGCTAACATCACCCTTTTCGATGGCGGTCTTTAGATGATCCATAAACACGCCGCCTTCCATATCCATATCAACGCCTGCATTCATGGCTAATACACCGGCATGATACTCATCCTTAGCTACTCCGTGAGGAATTAATTCATTAATTGCAGTATAATCGGTAACTACCATACCGTCAAACCCCCACTCTTTTCGCAAAATATCAGTTAGTAGATATTTGCTTGCCGATGCAGGTACACCATCTAAATCATTAAACGAAGTCATAACTGTGCGAGCCCCTGCATCAATTGCTGCCTTATATGGTGGCAAATATGTCTCTCGCAACACCCTATCGGACATATCTACACTGTTATAATCCCTACCTGCAGTAGCAGCTCCATAAGCGGCCATATGCTTAACGCAAGCTAACACTGTATTGGTTTTACTTAAGTCATCGCCTTGAAAACCACGGACACGCGCCGCTGCAATTTGCTCACCCAGAAAAGGATCTTCTCCAGCTCCTTCTGATACTCGTCCCCAACGTGGATCACGACCAATATCACACATCGGAGCAAATGTCCAGTGTAAACCAGAAGCTGCTGCTTCACGGGCTGCCATGTGTGCGCTTTTTTCAATCAACTTCAAATCCCAGCTGGCCGACTCTCCTAAAGAAATCGGAGTTAAGGTTTGATGACCATGAATTACATCGTATCCAAATAATAATGGTATACCTAACCTTGTTTCATTTACGGCTAATTCTTGTAACTTTCTGGTATACTCAACTGTATGAGCATTAAAGATATTACCACACTTACCTGTTCGAATTGCTTCCTCTTCTCCTTCGCGCAAAACTGGTCCCGTTACATCCCAACGGCTAGTGAATAAAACGGTTTGACCAACTTTCTCATCCAGAGTCATTTGACTGAGTAGACTATCTACGCGTTCTGATATTTTATCATTCTTGATATTACCAGTCTGATTTGCCTGTTTACAGCTAATAGCTAACAATAGCAAACTCAATCCAATTATTATATTTTTTAACTTATTCATTTCAGTTATAATTTTACGTCCCCAATAACCTGCACTTATATCATTGTACTGTCTTGCACTTACATTAAATGTGTTCTAAAACCCTATCTGACAATATTGAACTAACCATATAATCCGATTGCGAAATATTAATCACTAATAAAGGCAAACACCATGTCCTCAACATTTGATGATTTTACAGGCTGTTTTTGCCTTAGAATTATTCATTTGATTTCATCAAAATCAATTCTTTACCAACTTTTTAGTTACGTAACTCTTGTCGTTACTTAAGCAGACAACGTAATTACCACTACTTAGATCACTTACCGAAAAATTAATGCTTGAATTAAATTCTGTCGAAACCTGTATCTTCTTAACAAGAGTACCATTGATACCATAAATTTTTAGGGTATCATACCCTTGTCCTTTGTATATACCTGAAAGACTTACCTCATCACTCGTTGGATTTGGACTTAAAACGATATCTTCCTGCATCTTGTTATCACGAATTGCAGCAGGACTTTCAGAGAAGAAATCATTGTATTTATTAAAGAAATCGGCACCAAGAAACTGAGGCAGTGCTGCCAGGCCAAAGAACATACAAGAATAATCTACACCTTCTACTTTATTCGGCTTCCAGTCTAAATCACTATAGCTGTATTTCCATAAAATTGTTGCTCCTTCCTCAATATCAACCTGACCTATTTTACGTGGATCTTTTAACATAGATAAGATATCAGCTCTCACACGATCAGGTGCTGCCGGTGAAAAGCCAGCTAAAATATGTGGTGAAACATTTAAGTTTTGGTTTTGATCTTTACTTGTTCCCATATTCTCAGGTAAGCAAATACGATCAACCTGATACTTACTGTCAGGAGCTCCAACACCAGCACCGGTTCCATATTCATATGGCTGCCAACCTAATGCCTTTAAATCTACATCACCGGCATCACTTCTGTCGGCCCACCACGCAGAGTCAGCCTTCATTGCCATGCGCATTTCATCAATGTATACATTGTTCGAAGAAAAATGATGAACAAAATTATGATTGAACATAAACGTAAACATAGAGGTAAAACGTGCAAACGATGGTGAAGCAACTGGAATATCGCCATTTTTACCTTCATAAATTGCATGTTTAAGATTAGTTGGATCTTCATAATGTTTCATCCATAATTTATGAGCTGGTGAATTTTCGTCATTCGCCTGGTTCTTAGCAAACCAAGCCACAATCATGTATTCATTAAAAGGAACAGTCCAATTCCCGTTAGGCGTTCCATCTTGCTGCATTCCCAAAGCAATCTGCCCTTTATCAATATCACCAACAAATACTGAGTGATCGGTTGAATTATACAATTCAGTCGCTAATTGGTAAATCTCTGCATTATCCTTAAAATAATTGCGCGCAAACAATGCACCTCCTAACATCAGATCAGTATCAATCGGACTCCAATTGCTTCCCCTTGCAGCGCCAGTATTGATATCATAGAAGTGAATAAAGCACCCCTTTTCTGTACGGGGTAGGTTAAAACCAGGAACTTGACCTGATACAGCTTTGAGTGTCTGCAACACCTTTTCTTCGGCAGTTGGTTCCCACCCCATAGCATGTCCTACGCAAAGTGACATCAAGCCCATTCCAATGTTGGCCACTGAACCTCGATCCGAATCAGCATCGAGTTTTACCATATCAAGATAAGCTCCATTTGTATGTCTTAATGCTTGGTAAAACTTGTAAGTATTATGAAACAATTCTTCTAATAACTCATCATCCGATTTCTGAGCATTTAAGTTAACTCCAATTGCTAATATAAAAACGAGTAGTATTTTAAATATTTTCATTGCCTGTTTTTTTACTGGTTAGTGGTTTGATTTCTTTGATCGCTTGCCTGCTGCTCTATTCTTCTTTTTCTGCTCAGCCTTTAGTTTGATCTTTTCCAACTGCTCTTTTGGCATTAAACTTCTTTTTGTCGGAAAATCATTCTCCCACAAATCCTTAACCTTATTCGGGTTATTACGGTTATCAAACATGACCAATGCCGGATCTTTTTTCTCTACCATCCAATTTCGCAACTCATTTTGTAATTGAGCCAATTCTTTTTGGTATCGAGGATCATCAATTAAATTATTTGTTGCATCAGGATCATTCACCACATCATAAAGTTCTTCAGGCACACGATAGCGATACATTTTAGCCCAATCCAGATACTCTTTATATTCAGGGTCATTCTCAACTGTTTTGAGTATTTCACCCTCGTTGGAATTAGCATAACGATAACCTGACATATGCCACGGATTAAAAATGTATCGGAAACGCTTATTATCAACAGATCGCATTGGTGTAGCTTTACCTCCGATTTTATAATCAATTTCACCAAAATGATAATCAAATCCTTTTTGCGACTTTCCTTTAATTAATGGCATTAAGGATTTTCCATCCAATTCCTGATCTATTTTAATACCTGTAGCATCTAAGAAGGTAGGAAACAAATCCACCTCAGCTACCATGTGCTTTTCATCCAAATGTCCTTTTTTCATTTCCGGATGATGAATGTAGAATGGTGTTTTAGTGCTGGCTACATATGTATTTGCTTTAGCAAAAGGGAAAGCAGATCCGTTATCCGAAAGAAATACGATTATTGTCGATTCGTATAACCCAGCCTTTTTCAATGCATTTATGACTGCATTAAAGGTATCATCCAATCGACGAACTGAGTTATAATAACAAGCCAACTCATAACGGACTTGTGCTATATCCGGCAGATATCCTGGCACCTCTACTTCTTCTGGTGAATAAGTCTTTGAAGGATGTTCTTCTCCTTTCTTCATTTTCTTATTCGGATCGTGGAATGGTCTGTGAGGATCATGAGAATTAACCATGAAATAAAATGGTTTACCTTCAGCTTTACACTTTTCAAAAAACTCTGTACTGAAAGCTGCATATTTCGATGGACTGCGGCCGGCACCTAACTCAGCGTAATCATGAACAAAATCCCATTTATACTGCATATTTGGAGTCGAGTGGTTAACTTTTCCTAATATGCCGGTTACGTATCCATTATCCTGAAAGGTCTGCATGGTTGTTGGAACTTCCTTCTTCATATGCATAAAACCCATCATACCACTTGAGACTCCATAAAGTCCGGTAGCCATAATACTGCGACTTGGCATGCAAATGGGCGTGTTGGTATGACCATTTTCGAATCGTACACCTTCATCAGCAAACTTATCAAGGTTTGGCGTCAGGTCTGGTATATTGCGCCCGAAAGTACCATTGGCTTCATAACCCAAATCATCAGCGGTAAACAATAATATATTGAATTGCTTATCTTGAGCCTGGACAATCCCTAGGCTCAAAAGACAAGCTATAATTATTAAAATTCGATTTTTCATATTCATCAGTTAACTATGATCATTCACTAATTATCCTGGAATGTTCCCTCAATATTTAGTTGTTGTAATGCTATCCAACCAGGATTGGCCCCATCTTTATCAGCCACCGTATGGAATAAGAAACGTATTTGGTTTGATGCACTTACTGGTAATTCAGCTTTATCAATTGTTGCTGATATTTCGAAATATCCATATCCTGTATTATCATTTGTACCTGCAGTTGCATTCAATCCGTAAGAACTAACAACTAATTGCCAATTATTAACCGCTTCTTTCTTTTCAGCCTGAGTTGTCATTGCCAACATTGCCTGATATTCTTCTTCGGTACAAACCCGTAAATCATAACGAAGCAAACCAGAGGTTAACTCTGCAGCTTTGTTGGATACAAAAGAAGCATCTAAACGTACTTCCCTGGCATTGGACACATCAACCATTTCGTTCAAAATAGCAATAGATTGTGATTTATTAGCAGTCCCACTCTCGTAACCTGTTGCAGCATTAAAAGCTAGCCAACGCAATATTGGTGTTGAGCCATATTCAGCAACCGGATGGTTTGAGTCAGCCTGAACATTCCAAAATGCTTTACCACTCTTTAGTTCGCCATAAATCAGGTGGGTTTGTAATCCCGCTATTAAATTTTCGGGTAAATCATTTCTTGGACCTGTTTCTTCACCTGATAAATCTAATGCAAAAATGCTTTCATCGTATGGCAGGTTAAGTTTGGTCACATTCACATTAAGGCTAACAGGTTGTGGTTGACTTACAGTTCCTACAAATTCAAGAACATATGTTCCAACATCAAATGGACCAACCATTTTGACCACACCAATCTCATCACTCCCCTCTTCTTCATAATCTGATTGACGACCAAATGAGAAAACATCTGTCGGTGACATCAGTACCTCTTTAATGCTAAGGTTCTCGAATGACAAACTAACACCAGATAAAATACCTTCTATAACATTTCCTGCTTCATCAACTGGTTGACCAGCCGGATTTATAAGTAAATCAACTTCGTTGGTCCCTGATGGAGTTTGTATGGTAATAACAGGTATCGCACTCTCTACAATCTCAAGACTGATTGCTTTATCGTTCACAACCGATCCGAATTCATTACTCACTTCAATAGCTATAATATAAGTACCTAATTCAAGAGTATTTTCAGCTGGTAGTGAAACAACACCTTGTGCATCAATCGTAAACTCATGAGAATTAACCACCGTATCCTGGGATGTAACACTTAATAGCTCATAGGTCATCGGTGCTTCGCCTCGAACCAATGGCAGACCGGATGACCACTCACTTCCTATTAACACATTCGCTGAATAATTCTGGTAATCCAACACCGAGGGAGCTGAGTTCAATTGCAATACTTCCTTATCTTCGGAGCAAGCCCAAAGACTAAAGATTATAAGTATGGATAATATATAACGTGTCATAATTTTAGATTTTAAAATCCTACCACTCTGGATGTTGTTTAACATTCTTGTTTAATGTAATTTCATCATTAGGAATCGGAAAAACATCATGGCGTTCCTGAACAGCATTACCCGGATAGGTTAAGAACTCATCTTTTGATGGATCATAATCCGGATGATTAATTATTAAGCTGTTTTGCTCTTGCATGGTTTCAACTAAAATGCCCCAACGCACCAAATCAAAACGACGATGGCCTTCATAACAAAGTTCACGACTGCGTTCATCTTTTATCAGCTCAAATAACTGATTTTGAGACAAACCTAGTCCCTGATCAGCTAAATAATCCTGAACAGTGGAAGCTCCCGCTCTCAAACGAACGGCGTTAATTTGATCCAATGCATCCAGCGTTGGCCCATACAAGTAGTTTACTGCTTCTGCTTTCATTAACAGAACATCGGCATAACGCAACAATGGAAAATTAATAGAGGTATGCCAGCGATTAATGGCACCTGTTTCTAAAAGTAACGCACTATGAGTTATCGATCCATCAGGATTTTCGGTACTTACACGTTGTACGCGGCGCCATTTGCCTGGATACCACCTTAATTTATTGCCAATATCGCCCGGGAAGCTATATACTCCGTCGTCATAATTGATATTGTAAGGTACAACATTCCAGCCATGCCGGGTATCTTCATTCTCAGCAGGGATCTCCTCATACATTTCTCCATATAACTGGTTAATCGTTGGTGTTACAAACACCATTGGGGTACTTTCAGGATCTGTATTATCACTTCCTTCAACTTTTGGAGCATTAAATTTACCAATAAACCCACCAAGGTTTCGCTCATTTGTGTAAGTGAAATTTACTTCCCAAAGTACTTCACGGCTATCTTGGGATTGCTGAATTTGATTAATAAATACATCTGCATAATTATCCAACAAGCTATGTTTACCACTATTTATTACGGCCTCACTATGCTCTATTACCCGGTTATAGCATTCATCAATACCATAATCACCGCCTTGGGTTCGGTTACCAGCCAAATGAAGAAAAGTTCGTGCCAATAAACCATGAGCCACATACTTTGTAACCCGACCATAAGCAATAGCTTCCTCAGGTAGCATAGCCACTGAAGCTTCCAGATCTTCTATAATTTGATTGTAAACTTCGGCCGGTTCAACATTACCAAGATGTAAATCACCATTTTCTTCAGCAATATCAACAAATGGTAAAATGCGTACTGGAATGTGTTCATACATCCGAACCAGATTTAAATAAGTCATTGCTCTAAGCGTTAAAGCTTCTCCAATAATGGCTTGCTTATCCAATGCACTTAACCCTGAAATTGTATCGCGCCCTTCAATATTATAAATTACATCATTAGCTCGAGATATTAGCGAATAGGACATTGTCCATATCTTTTTTACATCGACAGTAAAGGCGTTGTATGTAAATTTAGATAATTCACTTCCTCGTGTTGTTCCTGCTATTTTACTATGCAGTAGCTCATCATTACCGGCACTTAACCATATTGATAAATGCTCGTCGTACAAATCGGCCATATTAGCATATACTGCTGCCAATGCCATCTCTGCCTGATTTTTATCTTCGTAATAATCTTCACGTTTAAACTCGTCGGCCGGCTCAAGATCAAGAAAATTACAACTACTTGCCAGTGCAATCATGCCCAGCAAAAAAACTTTTATATTTAAATTATATCGTCTCATGTTGTTGTATTAAAAATGATTTAGAAAGTGACATTTAAACCAAGGGTATAGGTTCTTCCTTTCGGATAGGCCGAATAATCAATACCTCGGTTGAGAGCTTCATTTTTGACCGACACTTCCGGATCGTAACCTGAATATTTTGTAAATACAAAAACATTATCAACAGTGGCCGACAGCCTTATGCGTTCAAAGTTTATCTTATCGCTTATATTCTTTGGTAAAGTATAGCCTAACGCAATGTTTTTAATACGGATATAAGAACCATCTTCAATCCAGAAATCACTCATCATTTTACCACTGTATACCGGAATATATGTACGTTCTCCTACCGGAGCAGCCCAAACACCATCATCAACAGGATTGTCAGGTGTCCATCGATTAGCTACTTCTGCCAGGTAATTGCGATTTCTTTGTGCTCCAGGAACACCAAATACCGCCCTGTTACCATTAAAAATATCATTCCCATAAGACCAAGTCACTAAAACACCTAAGTCAAAGCCTTTGTATTCAAATGTATTTTGAATACCTCCATGATGAAGTGGATTAGGGTTACCAATAATATCACGATCATTTTCATCAACAATTCCATTACCATCTAAATCGGCGTATTTCGGCATCCCCGGTGCCAGTGTACCAGCTGTATGTTCCAGATCAATAACGCCATCTCTTAATGTATATTCACCTGTTTGAGGATTGTGAACAAAATCATCAACCTGGTAGGTTCCCACTCGTTTGTACCCATACATTACGCCAACCGCTTCACCAACAAACAATCCGTAAATATTCTCCTCAGAAAAAATACCGCCAACGTTAGGGTTATAAAGTCGCTCATCTTCGCCAATACTTAATTTTAACACCTCGTTACGGTTAAATGAGATATTAAAGTTACTCGTCCATTTAAAATCTTTGGTATGAACATTAACCGTGTGAAGAGACAGTTCTAATCCATAGTTTGAAATCGAACCTCTGTTCTCTTTTACACCTGTGAATCCTGCAGAAGGTGGCACCAAAGCATCGAGTAATAAATCATCGGTCAGTTTATAATAACCTTCTGTTTCGAGTATGATACGGTTCTTTAAGAATCCCATTTCGATACCAACATTGTACTGCTGGGTTGTTTCCCACTTCAAATCAGTATTCGCCAGTTTTTTCTGGTAAATGCCCGGGTAGTAGTTATTACCGAAATAATAACCATTGCCGCTACCATATGTTATTACAGAATCAAAATTACCAACCCGGTTATTACCCGTTGTACCAAAACCTGCTTTAAGTTTAAGGTTTGAGAATACATTTAAATTCTGAATAAAGCCTTCTTCAATGGCACGCCAGGCAATTGCGAATGATGGGAAATACCCAAATTTATTATTCGTTGGGAATTTCGAAGAACCATCGGCTCTGAATGAGGCTGTTAATAAATACTTGTCGTTAAATGTATAATTCACACGCCCTAATCCCGACATTAATCGGTTTTGTGACAAACCACTTTGTGACACTTGCGGACTTATACCTAAACTAAAATCATTCCATCCAAAATCATCAAATGGGAAAAGGTTACTTTTCATGAAAGTGGTAAAAATCTGCGTATCCTGAAATGTTAAACCAGCCAATACATTAAGATGGTGCTTATCTTTACGAAGGTTATAAGTCAATGTATTTTCATTCACCCATGAGCGACGTAACGATGTATTAATGCTACCATTAATTCCATCAACACCTCGCCAAGCCTGATTGGTTCCTTCATTGTAAAATGTTTTAACAGATTTATTATCGTAGGTATACCCAAAGGTAGTTCTAAACTTCAGGTTTTTAGCCACCTTATAATTCAGATAAGTATTAACCTGTATCACATCACGCGGTTCAGAACGATCTGTATTATTTAAAGTTAAAACCGGTGGAAAATAACCTGCATTTAAGTCTTCTAGCTCATCCTGCTCTTCATCTTCACTGATTGGCAAAACAGGACGAAACATGATGGCACTTTTAATGGCACTTACAGTTGAAGTAGAAATTTTCATTCCTTCATATTCCGTGTTGGTATATGATGCATTTATTCCTACCTCTAACTTTTTATTAATCTTGTGGTCAACTTTCAATCGTCCCGTGAAACGTTCAAAGCCAGTACTTATCATTGTACCTTCTTCATTTACGTAACCAAATGATGAGAATAAACGAGTTAAATCATTACCAGATTGCATTGATACATTGTATCGGTTAAAATTACCTGGTTGGAAAATTTCGTCCTGCCAATTCGTTCCTTCGATGTTTCGATATAATTCCGGATCAGCATATGAAGTACTGCCTAACTCTTCCTGTAACTTAACAAACTCATACGTCGACAATACATCTAACCTTCTTTCTTGCGGTACAACGCTTACACCATTTTGCACATTGGCATTTATTTTAGTGATACTTTCATCAGTTCCACTCTTTGTGCTGATAATAACAACACCATTAGAACCACGTGAACCATAAATAGCAGTGGCTGATGCATCCTTTAAAATATCGATACGTTCAATGTCTTCCGGTGCAATTGTGGTAATGTAAGTTGGATCGTCAACCGGAAAACCATCTACAATGTAAAGTGGATCAGAGCTACCGGTAATAGAGTTGCTACCGCGTATTTCAAAAACCATAGCCTGCCCAGGTCCTCCCTCTGCCTTGTTCAGGCGAACACCGGCCAAACGTCCTTGCAACATGTCATCCACCGAAGTAGAAGAGTTATCTGCAATTTCATCAAGTTTTATTGATTTGATGGAGCCAGTGACATCTTTTGCTTTGGTAGTTCCGTATCCAGTCACAACAATTTCTTCTAATTCCTCAAGATCACCTACCATTGTTATGGTCAAATCTTTGTTAAGTCCAACAGGAACTTCTTGCGTAACCATTCCGATAAAAGAGAAAATCAATACATCACTTTCCTTGGCTCTTATGGAAAACTTTCCTTCATAATCAGTAATGGTTCCCTCTGTACGACCTTTAATGCGAATGGTAACTCCAGGCATTGGATCGCCGGTAGCATCCTCCACAACGGTACCTTTTATTTTTCTGAATTGAGCCTGGGCATATATATCTGTGGTGAAAAACAACAGATTGATAAACACAGCCAGATAAAATGCTCTGCTAATATATTTTTTAGTTTTTTTCATGTTCCAATTGTTTTTAATACATCGCTCTTACCTGCCATTTATAAACAAAGGCCTCACGCCCTATATTACCTAAATCAGGATTCAAGTGAACAGCTTTTAAAGCCAAACGAATTTTCTTTCCAACTAATTCAGCAGGAATATCAAAAGCTTGCGTTCCATTATTGTTTAGCTCAGATTCCTTAATTGGATTAGCATATGGTAACATTCCAGGGGCAAAATTAGAACTTAAGGTTGTCCATGGAGTTTCGAATGGTTCTTCTTCATTGTATAACTCATCTTCACAAACCAATAATGCAAACCGCTGATTAAAATCGTTGTCTACATAGCGTTTGTATGCAACTATCTCAGAATATGCACTACTGGCACCTTCAAGGTCAATAGAATCACTTACAGCCATTGAGACACATTCGGTAGTATTTGTCGAAGTTTTAAAACTGAGAAACAAGGTATTTATAAGATCTCCTGATCCACTCTCATCCATTTCGACGTTCCATGGTGCAACATGCCAACTATTCGTGTACCTGTTACCTTTATAAATTGGACCATTTACACTTTCAGTTAATATCGTAGAATATTCTTCTTCATTTACAATATCAGTATAAATACCAGCATAAGTGAAAGCTGAACTATTAATTAATCCAATATCAACAGCATTGGGTTCTTTTAACTCTGCGTTATAGGCTAATTTCCCAACATTAGCCCCAATAATTTCGATTGTTACGGCCTTAGGAGCAGTATAGTCACCAAGTTGATTACTAACACTGACATCATAAGTTTTGATGATCTTTGAATCCTCTCCAACTTCTACTTCAGCAATCTTTGAAATCTGGCCTGAGTTTTCGTCAATAGTAAAATAATTAAATGGATCCTGCATTGAGAAGGTATATGGCCCACCTCCATTAACATTTGCAGCTGACGTTAAATCTCCCAAGGAGCTCCCATAAAATGAATATAACGAAGGAGTATAACTCAATTTGCTTGGTGCAACCTGTATTGCGTCAAAGCTAAACGCATTTTCAAAGACCTCAGATCCAAAGCTATTACTCACTTTAACATTTAATGAGTAACTACCTGGCAGAATTCTGCAGAACTCTTTAATATTGATAATGCCATTTTCATTATTAATTGAAAACGATGTATTAAGAACATCTTCCGCAGAAGGTCCTGTTATCGATACAATTTCGAAAGTTGCATTTTCACCACCCATTACTGTTGGTTGTATAGAAACATAATCATCGCCTATATGATATGCATCGATAGGCATATAACGTAATGAGTGTGGAACACCTGAATACTTTTCATCGTCGAGAAAAGTTGTACAGGCTGTAATAAATATTAAGGCAAGAGGAATCATTAATTTACTCCACAAATACCTTTTTTTGTCTTTCTTCATAAAGCTGAGTTTACAATTAGTTACTGAATTCATTCACTAAAACAGACTTAAAGTCTTTTTAAGTTTTTTTAGCAAATTTATTCTCGCCTCTACAAGAAGCTAAAAAAATGACTACAGTAGAACTTTCAATCCTAATAATTCAAAAATTAAATACTAATATATCACCCATACATTTTTTAAATATGATTCATAACACACTATTATCATGATATTTGTATATAAATATTTTTAACACATATTACTCAAAACAATCCACACATTAATCCTTGTTTAGTTACTTTACTATTATAATATCAAGTCAAAGAAATAAAAAAAGGATGCCAAATCCCGGCATCCTTATTAAGGCTATAAAAGAAAATATTAAAACTATATCTTCTGTATTTTTTCAATTAAAGAATCTCCACCAGCCACCTGCAACCTCACCAAGTACATTCCGTCAGATAAATTCATTAAATCTATTTTTCTTATATCTCCACCTTTTACCACAGAAACTAAAGCCCCATTTATTGAGTAAATCTCAACTCTTTGAACATTATCAATTCCCTTAATATTCAAGGTATCCTTTGTTGGATTTGGAAATAAATACACTTGTTCGTTTTTAAACCCTAAAATATCTGTTGCAAGATTATCTTCAAAGCACAAGTCATCAAACCACACAATTCCATCACTATCAGGGTTTGATAATGAAAACTCTAATTCAAGTTGATTAAATGTATTCTGAAGCTTATCATATGGCATATCAGAAAAATCAATATCCACTTTTACCCATTCAGCCCCACTATCAACATTAAAAGATTTAGAATATGAACCACTACCATCTTTGGAGAAACTCACTTTGATATCTGTATTATAATCAGATCGAACTTTTACACTTAAAGATCGACTAATCATCAAATCCCAGAATTCATTTTCCAGATTAACAAACAGTTTAGTAGAGCTCGTTGCTCCATTACGCACAATCTTTCCAACCTTAGTAGAAGAATTTACCGCATTATCTGCCGGGTTGTTTACAACACGATAACTTGAACCATTACTACTTGTTAACTGCCAATTTTGTTTTGCCTGATTATTCTTATAATCTCCACCTTCAAAATCCTCCACAACTTTATCTGCACCCGGCAATTCATACTTATTCTTCAGGTGTGCCAATTTAAGCTTTAACTCCTTAACTGTGTTTTCATATTGTCCATCTGAATAAACATTATTAACCTCGTGAGGATCATTTTCAAGATCATACAATTCCCATGCGTCATCTGTATAAAAGTTTATTAATTTATATCGGTGTGTTCTAACACCTTCATGACGTGGTACTCCATGCTTTCCATGATCATAGTAGTGATAATACACGGCATTGCGCCAATCTTCTGGCACATTACCTTCCAAAACAGACTTAAACGACTCGCCTTGCATGTCATCAGGAATATCAATACTTAAATAGTCAAGTATAGTTGGTGCATAATCAATATTCTGTACCATCTCTTCAACATTAGTTGAAGGTTCAATGTGATTAGGGTAACGCATTAGCAAAGGCATTTTCATACCATCTTCATATATAAACCGTTTCTCGTAATAACCGTGCTGTCCGGTAAAATAACTTTGATCACCACAATAAATCACTATAGTGTTTTCAGTTAAGTTATTTGTATCAAGGTAATCCAATAACCTTTTTACATTCTGATCAACACCTGCAACAACTTTCAAATAGTCTTTTATAAAACGCTGATAGGCATAAGCCTTTCCACTTTTCTCTCCCGGTACAACTTCACCGCTCGCCACCAAATTTTCATATTCCTCATTAACAGTGTCGTAGTAATTATGATATGCTTGCCTTTGCTCATCAGTCATACGATTCAACAATTTATAATCTGCAACATCATACGTACCATACCTGGGGAAATAATTATATGCTGTTGTCTCAATATCAGACCTTAGCCTGTTAACAGCTGAAGAAGCATATATTTCCCGAGTGCTATAGTCATCATAAAGCGTTTCCGGTTCTGGAATAGTTTCCCCTTCATAAAGTTCAAGATTCCGAATCATAGGCATACGTGTTACATGAGGTGCCTTATAATGAACCATTAAACAAAATGGTGAATTTTTATTATCATCTAACCATTCTAGTGACTGATCGGTTATAACGTCTGTTGAATAGCCCTCAACTTGTTCTGTAGTACCTGCGTGTGACTTAAAAGTAGGATTGTAATAATATCCCTGACCACCACCTTCAGTTAATATATTCCAATAAGTAAATGCACCTCCGGGATCTTCACCTTTTAGGTGCCACTTACCTATAATAGCGGTCGTATAACCGTTGTTTTGCAATATACGAGGTAACTGCTGTTGGGTATTATCATAAGTTGAACCATTCCCAAATACACCGTTTTTATGGCTGTGCTTTCCTGTTAGGATTGCAGCCCGACTAGGTTGACAAATTGAATTGGCACAAAAACTATTATTGAAAATAGCGCCTTCATTGGCAATTCTATCAATATTAGGCGTGCTATTTATACCATCACCATATGCACTTATTGTGCGATTGGCATGATCATCAGCCATAATTAGCAATACATTTGGCTTCTGTGATGTTGCATTGAAGCTATTTAGCACAAAAAATAAAACAAAAACAAGCTGTTCTCCTAAGTATTTCATATCCAAATTAATTGGCTAAAAAAGGGGATAAAGAGCAACTCTATCCCCTACTATTTCAAAATCTAAACACTATTGTTTAAAAACTTTATAAACAGATTCTTTAATTCCAGCTTTTACATGTATCACATACACTCCATTTGTAAAACCATCGACTTCAACCTGTTGTATATTACTACCCTTTTGAACTTTAACCTTTTTACCTGTTAAGTCAAAGACGCTTACTTCATTTACACTGGCATCTCCAACTAATCGAATTCTACCATCAGAACAATATACTTTTAAATTTTCTATTGGCTCTGATCCAATTCCTGTTGCTGGATCAACAGGAACAACAATATCATCAATATAAAAAGTAATAGGATCTGCACCAGCTGGCATATCACCTACCCCAAAATTAATTTGAAATAGCAATCTTCTCCAAACAGTAGAAGTCTGCGCTAAAGAACCAAAAGTAAATGTAACATCCTGCCAACTACCATTAACTGTTGCATTACTATCATCATTCAATTTTCCATTAACAACTTTTCCAGAAGTTGCTTCATCAGCATTATCCTCAACACGGCACCTTATTCTCCCATTACCACCCGATCTATAATATCTGGCTGTTATAACATTATTGGTTGCGGTAATCAGAATATTATCTAAAACTTCTGTTAGAGGACCAGCATATGCTTTATCGTATTCATTAATAACACTTTTAAGAACAGTATTACTAGCATCTAATGGATCTGCTTCATAGTACGCTATACTATCAGCTCGTTCACCATCCACATCTAATGTGCCATTTATCACCCAGTCAGGGTAGGCAGTACCAATAGTTTCACCTTCAAAATTAAGCGTGTGTGTATTTTGTGCATTTAACATTAATACGCCAACAACAAATAACATAGAGAGTAATAGTTTTTTCATAACATATCGATTTAAAAATTAACATTCGTAAACAAATCTACACTCGATATGTAATTTCCTCAACTATAAGACCTATCCAACACTTTCAGTCTATAATTGCTCAAGTCAATATCTCCTATACAATGCGCACAAAAAACAATATTAAATCCTATATAACAATCACTTAAGCAATCAGTAAAAATAAAATTCTATACATACATAAATCATTATTATTAGCTAAGAGTAATAAGCTTATTAAGGATATTATTCGTCAGAAAACCTTCTTTTATTATCCATATAACAAAAAAAGCACCTTTGATTCGTTAATCAAAAGTGCTTTTTGTTTGAAGAACTATTCTACTGCATACCTACAGTCAAAAATCAATATCGTATAAGCCTTTGGCATCTTTTTCGAACCATTCTACGCTCATGTCCGTCATTGGGTGACTGCGCAAGCGTTCCAGTATCTCGAAGTTAATGGTAGCTGCCTGACTGCCCATCATGCTCACCCGGTGAACCTGGTCAACCGTTTTAAAGCTGGCAGCCAACACTTTTGTATTCAATCCGAATCGCTCAATATTTTCAACAATATTACCAACCACCTCAATACCATGCGATGAAATATTGTCCAAACGATTGACATAGGGTGCTACCCAATCAGCACCGGCTCTGGCAGCCACCAGTGCTTGCTGCTGCGTAAAAATAGCTGTCGCCGTTACATTAATACCGGCATCCTTAATCATGGGCATGGCCTTATAACCTTGCTCAGTTACCGGTATCTTTGCAAAATAATTATCACCCAAGCCATATTTTGCCTTGTAAGCTTTTGCTTCGCGCAACATACCTTCGGCCTGATTGCTGATCATCTGCACGTGCAGCATTTTATCCTGCACAATCTCTATCAACTCCGGTATAATTACCGACATAGGCTTATTGGCCTGTGCGATAATCGTTGGATTGGTAGTCACCCCTTCCAAAGGAAAGTAATAAAACAACTTCCTCAACTCCTCAACATTAGCTGTATCGGCTAAATAAATCATATTCTTTGTATTTATCTGTTACAATAGATCGTTAGATTCTAGACAAAAGACATAAGCCTGATTTTAAACCATTAAAGTTTATAAAACACAAATAAACTTTAAAAAACCAGCCTCTCATTATCAATACCATTCAAAACCTAAGCAACCAATATGTTATAATTGATATTTAATACCAGCGTTTTCACGCTCAAACTATCAGACAAAGTTAGCTAACAAATATTCTTCTGCCTCAACATTCCACAAGCCATTATGCTTTTCACACAATTCGCCCAGTTTTGCATATACCCCATTGGTCTCGCCCATTGCTTTAAAATCGGCAATAGCTGTCAGTGGCATTTCCACATGTGGGTAGATTAGTTTTTTGCCTCCTGGAATATTCGGCAAGTCAAGCGTTGCCTCTGGCACCACATTTAACCCTCCGATATGTGTCACCAATCCTGCCGGATCAAGCCCTCTGGTCATAATCTCCAAAGCTTCTTTCATATCGTATGTATTTCCACCCGATGTACCCACAATGTGCGTGTAAGCATAGTGTACGTTGTAGAAATTCATTTTAGCCGAGAAATCGGTATTAGACGGTCCAGCGAAGAAATTCAGGCAGCCATCGAAACCAAGAATGGCATCACCCTGCTCAATTACCTGAGGTACCGGTGCAAATACAAAAACATCGTTGTACCCATCTCCCCCTGTTATTTCACGAAGGCCAGCAACAGCATCATCCATGGCAGAGGTATTAACATAGCGTAAGTCAATGCCTCGCGATTTGGCAAATTCAACTGTATACAAACTGGCTGCTCTGTCCAATCGCTCCTGATCAATATCGGTTACCACCAAAAGCGATGGCTTGCGGTCTTCGCGACGAAGGGCATAATTGATGGCCGCCAAACCCATTGGCCCAACACCGGCTAAGATGACCATTTTACCACCATCCACAATTTCCATATCGTGCACATAACTACCCGCTTTGGTGTGGTAATTGGCATGCATCGCACCAATTACACAACTTAAAGGCTCAGCTAAAGAAGCCGGATAAAAACCGGGTCCGTCATAGGCCAATAAACAATCTTGTACCATTACATCTTTAGGAATGATTACATAGGTAGCATCGCCACCAATGTGCTGATAAGAATAGCCTGGCGCACTTAACACACCTACCGGGCCATCTTCGTAATAAATGGCTGGCTGAATAGAAAACTTCTGTCCCGCCTTGAATTTATCAGTCCAGTTGGCACCAACCTCAACAATTTCTCCGGCGAACTCATGACCAATGATGATCGGATTTTCAGCTATATCATCTGGCACACGCTTATGGTCCGTTGCCTGATTGGCAGCCTTGTAACTCGACATACATAAACTATCGGTCACTACTTTAGCCAATACCTCATCTTCTGTAATCGGAGGTAATTCAAACTCTTCTATGCGAAGGTCTTTTTTACCGTATAATCTTACTGCTTTTGTTTTCATTTTTTTAAGTATCAAGATACAAGAATCAAGACTATAGCCCTTTAATTCAAATCAAACATCATCATTCAAACATCAAATATCATATATCATTTACCTTAACATTTCCTGCCCGCCTGTAACCGGCACTGCCTGTCCCGTTTCGTATTCCTGATCAATCACGTAAACAATGGCTTTGGTTACATCTTTAACCCGACAACCTCTGCCAGCCGGAACCTGCTTCTCGTAATGCGCCTGCACATCAGCGATAGACTTGGCACCTGGCACCTTACCTGCTTTCAAGTACTGAACAAACAAACCGTTCTCCGGATCGCTCCATAGTGGTCCGTCAAAGAAATTACCCGGACAAATAGAGTTTACCTTAATGTTGTGTGGCATCAGCTCTAAGGCAAATGACTGGGTCAGTCCAATACCACCAAACTTACCTCCTGCATAGGCAAAATTGCGGTTACTTCCTTTCAGTCCTGACTTTGAATTCACTTGAATAATATCCATATAATGATCAGGTGCAGCCATCGAATGCAGTTTCATAACACGAGATGCATGCTTGGCACAATAGAAATAGCCTGTGTAGTTCACTTTGGTCATTAAATCAAAGGTATCCGGATCCATCTCGTCCAGTCCTCCGGCACGCAAAATTCCGGCATTGCTAATGATGGCATCCACACCACCCAGTTGAAGCACTGTCTGGTCAATCAAGTTACGCACCGAACCGGAATCACCCACATTGGTATTCACAAAAATGGCTTTATTATTTCTGCCCTTGCTATTCAGCTTGGTCACCATCTCTTGCCCAACAGTCTCATTTAAATCGGCCACAACAATGTGTGCCCCTTTATCAAAAAGTTCTTCAGCAACACCGCCTCCGAAGCCCTGCGCTCCACCCGTTACAATAACGATGCGATTACCAACCACTTCATTACTTTCCTTACTGAAGGCATCAACCAGAATAGCTCCTTTATTCTTAACTACAACAGCCTTTATAGCCTCATTTACCTGACTAATTTGTTGTTTCAGCTCAGCTATCAACTGCTCTTCATTTTCGAATGCATCTATTTGAATGCAATTGTTTGCATCGATAGCATTATCAATCTGTTTAAGCGCCTCAATTGAATCTACAGCCTTACCGCTTTCATTTGCCATCCCCTTACATGTCACCAGACCTTGCTCCGATAAGCACATTCGGGTTATTGCTAATATATCAATCAACTCCATGAAGTTCTGTTTTACAAGTTACATGTTTTATTACAGCGTTACCAAGCTCATAGAATTCTTTACGTCGCTCAGCTTCAAAAACGCCCTTTTCATCTAAAATACCCTTACCATTTTTTGCAAACAAATATTGGTGAGCAGCTAAAATGCAGGCGCCTTCATAATTGATTTGCATCAACTCATCATCCAGTTTAACGCCTCCTTTAGCCTTCACTTCAATGGGTTGTTTACCCGGACTGTTATGCTCGGTACCAAACGTAACAACAAAACCTTTATCTCTCAGGTATGTTGAGTATTCTTTTAAGGTTTGGTGCGTATTACGGGTAGGTATCAATTCCACCGAATAGATATTCCGACGTTTTAGATCAGCAGCCACCTTGTGCAACTCTCTTTCGAAATCGGTATAACCTTTTACTGCATCTGCCAAAAACGGGTAGGTTGGAACACCTCCGGCCCTTAGTATTATCTCTTTGATCACACTACTCTCAGCAAATGCTTCCGAACTTTCTTCAACATAAGCTGGCTTACCCGCCTTTAATAGCGCACTTCGAATCTCATTTTCCATTCCAGCCGATGAATGTAAATTACTTTCAAAGCATTTATCTCCAAATAAAATCAGATAAAATCCTAACAAACGCGGACGGCTTACGCGATTTAAGTTAAGGCAGCTG
>NZ_CEXQWX010000032.1:0-45453 GCF_982718395.1 Carboxylicivirga sp. | reverse complement strand
GTACAAAAAGGCGAGTATGATATTGTTATTTCGGAATTAGCTTCTTCTTTAAGAGACTTACAACCTGACGAACAGGTAAAAGAAATTGGTTTATGTATAAATGCCATTCATGGCTTACGTCTGGCACGATTATTTAACTGTAAGGTAAGTGTAGAATTACATACTGATTTAGCGAACGATATTGAAGGCACCTTTAATACCGGCCTTCGTTTGTTTGAGTTATGCCCTGATCAATTTATTGTAAAGGTTCCTTTCTCTTCTGCAGGTTTAATTGGTGCAAGAAA
Source organism: Carboxylicivirga sp. (assembly GCF_982718395.1). NCBI lineage: Bacteria > Pseudomonadati > Bacteroidota > Bacteroidia > Marinilabiliales > Marinilabiliaceae > Carboxylicivirga > Carboxylicivirga sp. The sequence continues at coordinate 45,169 of NZ_CEXQWX010000032.1, read as the reverse complement.
GCTCCATGATGCTGGCGTACCTGTTAATCTAACCTTATGTTTTAGCGTCAGACAGAATGTGATAGCCAGTTTAATTGCTAAACCTGCTTATTCAAATGTTTTTGTAGGTCGGGTTGGAGCCTATTTTTCAAATAATGGATTTAAGGTTGAGAATATCGCCGAAAAAGTATGCTCCGAAACTCAAAAGTGCCTGCGAAAAGTAAATGAACGCGGCTTATCCAACACCAAGTTGATTGCAGCAAGCATCAGAAATACAGACCAGTTGATAAACCTTGTAGGCACAGATGTACTTACCATTCCTGCTAAGATTGTTGATCAAACTGTGAAAGAAGACATCTATGCTAAACATTCAGGTATTACGAATTATGCTAATGGCAAGCTGGATGGAGCCGTGGAGAAACAACTAAACCTAAAACATTTGTGGCAAATACGAAATGCCGAGAAAGAAGTCGCAATACACTTGGCAGAGAAAGTACCCACAAATACAACAGAGCTGGTAAATCTATTTGACCACTATGGTTGTCATGATATATTCCCCCACTTTAATGAGGATGAACTAGATCACTTAAATAATGATGGAAAAATACCACAACACAATAAGTGGAGCGGAAGGATTGAAAATTACGAGATTGGTATTGACACTATTCTGAACAAAGCCGGTCTTTTTGCATTCATGAACGATCAAAAAGAGCTCGATAGCAGGATTAAAAACTTATTATAAAAATACGGCCTTAGCGGTTTGCTTAAGGCCGATTCAATATTATATTTCTTCAGGAGAATTTTCATGGACTTCACTTTCCTGCTCTTCCTTGTTAAGAGGTTTGAGGTTGGGAGGTATTTCCTCATTAACTTCCTCATCTTTAAAGTATGGGAAGAAATCCAGAATTGGACTTTCCGCAATGGCATTAATATCAAAATCAACTGTCATGCCGCCCATTCCTTCATTTATCTTGTCGTAAGCATCTTTTACATTACTAGCCAAAACTAAAATCTGGTTACTAACCTTTTTTTCTTTGCCCGACTTTTCATCAACCGAAGCAAATGAAATTTTGCTTTTATACCAGATATCCCCATCTTCATTTTCAAATATCTCGGTATAATTAGCTTTTCTGATATTTGTTACGACGAATTCCCCGCGAATCATCGATTCCATTTCTTTATATATCCTTGACTCAGCCTCAGTAAAAGATACAGCATCAAACAAATAGGTTTCACTTACTTTTTTTTCTTTGCCTGATTGCTCATCTATTTTATCGTATTTGACTTTACACTCAAATAAGTTCTGCATAATAATTTTCAATTTAGTCAGGCAAAGATAAGACAGAATGGCACAAGCCAAAATGTTATCAGAAGTTTTAAGTTAGATGTTATAAAATTCACTTTAAAGTGAGCCTAACATGTTTGTTAGCTCCCCAAACTAATAAATAAGATCAGAAAATCTCTGAAATTGTAACATAAAACCCTTGCTCTCCCTTTGCTAAACCATAATCTACACGTACATTCATTCGTGGCTGTAATTCAGCTCTAAGTCCAACTCCACCATTGGGCAACCAGTTAACAAACCTATCAAATGATGAAGACACTGAACCAGCGCCAAGCCATACAACGTATCCCAAACGACTATTATAGTTATTTTTCTTATTTGGCTTCCCGCGCTTAAACATGTGCCTGTATTCAACAGTGGTAAAAACCATATTATCATCGCGGAACCTTCCCATTGTATAACCCCTCATGTTATCCAGACCTCCAAGCATTGATTTATCTGTCCACGGAGTTTCACCACTAAAAGTGAACCGACCTTTTACTTGCCAGGCCAACGTTCTTCTTTTCCTGCCAATGCTTTTATATTGACGATAATCCAGATCTAAGATATTATACAGAGCATCCCCACCAAAAAATTTATTGAAGTTTGTGAAAATGCCGCTTATAAATGTGCCTTCGTATGCATTTTGAACGAAATCCCGGGTATCGTAATTAATCTCGAAACCAATGCCTGTATTGAATACATCTGTTCCCTGCGATAAAATATATTCATCTTGCTGCATCAACGGATTCATATTCATCGCCCGCGTCCTGTTGATATCTATTACAAACCCAACAAATAAATTATTCCTGGTTCGAAACATCAGACGCTGATAAAAGCGCCAATAGTTGCGCGTATAAGCTGTAGTTGTATCCGACATAGGTACATTAACGCCATTTTCGTAACCTACACCCCAATAATTATCTGGCATATCCCTTAATTGAAACTCACCAACAGAACGAATTTTATCACCTTTCCAATAAATAACATTTAAAGCTCTTACAGCAAATGCTCCATTTGAGCTATAACCTGCTGAAAATGGTATGGAAGAAAGATTCAGAAACCTGTCTTTATCTGTTTTAAATGTGATTAGCCCACCACCAGATAATAGAAACTCTGTTTCTGGTGTATAAGAAGGTGCAATATAGGGCATCAGCTTAAAAGTTTTACCTTCAATTTCGGCAAAACGCAGTGAATCGATATTATTGATTATTTTATTCCTGGTGGTATCAACCTGAGCTTGTGTACTAGCAAAACACACAAAGAAGGAGATTAATAAAAGATTTCTCACAATTTAATCGCAGATGTATTTAATTTTTCCAAATATAACCAGAAAAAATAACAAATAACAATTACTGATTTCCAGCAACTTACACAATAAGTCCAGATGAAATTGAATTTTATTGAAAAAAATTCAAAAAAACTATACGTCCAAATACGGATACGATTGTCTTATAAATGTAAACAAAAATGAGACTGATATGAATGCTAAAGCGATTAGGCGTAATTTGTACAAAGTTTTAAGAAAAACTGGTGTACCGAAGAACCGGATTAGTGAAGAGGCCTCGCTACGTGATGAACTTTTTGTTGATGATTTAGATATGAACTGTTTCTTGTTTTATTTAGAGACGCGGTTCGATGTAGCTATACAAAATGAGGAGATTCCTCAACTGACTTCTGTAAAATCGACCATTGACTATTTACAGAAGCATTGTGCATAAGATTTTTCAATGACCAATCCCATGAGGTTGTTTCCAAACAAGACAATAAAACCACTCATTTTATCGTCCCATCAACTTATTTGGAAACAACCTTTGTTTTCTTAAAAACCATTTCCAAAGCCTGATCGGGTCGAATAATATTATAATTTTTCCAAAATTGTTCATCATTTTCTTTAATGTGCTCAGCCAGCACATATTTTGATTTATATAATTCGGATGGTTTAAGCTTGAATTTATTATTCTTCTCACAATCACTTATTAACAGTTCTGTTACAGCTGAGAAAACAGAGTTGATCTTTTGTTTTTTATCATTGATCCTGACCACTATTTCTCCTTCAATCCGGTTTAATATCCATTTATCATCGAACATTCTGTAATCAATATAGTAGCTGGCTTTAAGTGGCTTTACCTTAACTTTTCGTGATGCTTTACGAATAAGTGATTTACCACTGCTTCGCAATGCTCTGTTGGTTAATTCAAATTCACTTCTTACCAATGCAAAACTCTCCGAATGAATGTATAATATACCATTGTACAAAAGGTTACCATTATCTTCAACAGGGCGAAATTTAACTTTGTATACAAGTTCATCATTTAGTACATCAATGCCATCATAGCTATATTTGTATAAATAATTATCAGGTGAGTAAAAATCCTGGTACCTGGCAATATCAACACGAGAAAATTGAAAAGGTCCTCCCTCAAGTTTAAAGTCAATAAAATCCATTGACTGGAGGTCATTCTTTTTCCGCCCTTTTATAAATTTGACCCGCTCCATGTTGGAAGGATTTAAGTAACCGGGTTTAATTATTTTAATAATGGCTTCTGACACTTGCACATATTCACCATCCTGCTTTATTGACTCACGAAAAAACCCTTCCAGAACTGTTTGTTGTAAAAAATAGTTTTCATCATGATTTAATTTCAGCTGCTCGATAATAACGTTGGGATCCTTGTAGGTAATCTCAACTTCATCTAACTTAACTGAGCTTGGTTCTAAATAAACATTAATGACAGAGTCACTTTCTGGTATTGACTTTAAAGTCGTATGATAGCCTAAAAACGAGAATGCCAGTTGTTCATCCGCATAATTTAATGGTAATTTAAATTCATACAGTCCTTCTGAATTGGTTATTGTTCCCAATGGTTTTCCATTGACCGATATATTAACAAGGGACAAAAAAGTACTATCGGGCTGATTATAAACCGTGCCAGTCAGACGAATTGCTTTGGGGGAACTGGGCCGGATTATTTGTTTACTAATAATAATCTGCCCATTTGAATAACTAATATCTACAGCATTTTTTCCTAAAACCTCTTGCACAATCAATAGAGCATGTTTATCCTGATAATTGGCATTCACCACACTATCTGAATTAAAAGCATTGACATCGTATGCTATATCAATATCTGTTTTAATCGTTAAAGAATCGAATAAAGCCTCAATGGTTATATTTTGCTGCTCAAACGATATGATTTGTGCATTAGTAATATGTGATAAGCAAATAAAGTAAAGTAGTATTAAATATTTACAATATAGATGCTTATTCATTAGCAGGTTAGATTTATGAAGTTATTGATGATCTATAATTCACTACAATGTATAAAATTTAAATTAAAAGATTATCTGTCCATTCTCATAATTCGAATCGTATATTTTAATTCGCACGTATGTAATAAATATTGTTGTCAATTGAATAATATAAATTGAAAGTACCGCAAACCGAACCAAGAACATGCTCTAATGAATGTTGGCTAAATGTAGCATTTAAAACCTGTTTTTCAGAAGCAATATTCTCATCCAATTCTATTTCTATATGATATGTTTCTTCTATAATTCTTACAATATCCTTCAAATTGGTATCATTAAATTCAATCTCTTTTGTTTTCCATGCCTTATAGTTAGAAGTAAATACCTTGTGAGTCTTCAAGGTATTTGACTCCATTGAGAAACTTGCAGCTTCCCCCGCTTCTAAAAAAACATTTTCGTTGATGGATATAGCGTCAACCTTCACCTTACCATTTGAAACAACAACCTCAGAATTACCTGATCCTTTATATGCTTTTACATTAAATGATGTACCCAACACTCTGATATTTAACAATTCAGTCTCAATTATAAAAGGTTGCTCATCATTTTTAACCACATCAAAGTACGCCTCACCTGAAAGTTTTACAGCCCTTGTTTCGCCCGTGAAGTCTTTAGGGAATGATAATTTACTCCCGTAGTTTAAAACTGCTATTGATCCATCTGGCAAATTAACCTCTTCAACTGCTTCAGATGTTGATATGACCGTTTGTCCTTGATTAGTATAAATGTTAATAAACAATGCAGAAGCAAGGATAACAATAAAAAGGGCCGCTATTGATGCAATGAATTTAAATTTTCTATACTTGCCACCTTGATTCATTTTATTCCTAACACTAAACCAAGCATTTTCTGTATCAATGGTTCTTAACTCCTGTGCATAATGAGCATCTCCCCACAGTTTTTTTACCTGCTTTTCGATATCTGGATTTTCGGCCAACTCCTTTTGGAGTTGAAGGTGTTCCTGAGCACTTAACTCACCCGAAACATCTTTCGCCAACAGGCTCCAACTAATATTTTCATTCTCTTTCTTCATCTTACTCACATTTGAAGCATTATTAATAACCCAATGGTTGCCAACAATTGCTTTTTTAATGGTTGAAGTTGTTCCCTCAGGTATTTCAGGGCCTTTCCCATTTGTACTTCAACAGTCTTTGGCGATATATTTAGTTTTTCTGCTATTTCTCTGTATTTCAATCCATCCATCCGACTCATCCTGAATATCCGTCGCCGTTGTTCCGGCAATTCATCAATGACCTTATTGATGCGTTGCAAGTAAACATTTTCATTAAAAGTCATCCACACTTGCTCAGCTTGATGATCATGATCGTTTTCATAATCACGAACAATCTTACGGTGTTTTAACTCATTCGTGCAACGATTTCTCACTGCCACAACTAAGAAACCTTTTAAAGATCGTATTTTAACCGTCTTTCTTTTTTCCCACATCTGAACAAAAACACTCTGAACAATACTTTCAGATAAATCTCTATCGCCCAAATATTTTTGCGCCAATAGAACTAAATGTGGGTAATAATTTTTAAAAACTAACTCGAAGGCATACTCATCACCAGCTTTTATTCTTTTTAAAAGCACATCATCCTGATTATTCGATTTAAGGTTTGTGGCCATCAATGTTTAGTTTATTATAGGACAGGCAGGAAAGTTTTTTCCCTTATCTAATTTACATTTTTTTGCCATCAATTGTAAATTATCTTACTAATCCTGCCATTCAAAGGTAGTGATAACTGCAGCATGATCAGATGGGAAATCAAAGGCATAATCATTTAGAGTATATGATTCAACAGTTGCCAGGTGCTTTCCTTTGTAATAAATGAAGCTGGTTCGATTCTTCATTATCGAATCTGTCCGTGGGGATAATGTATAACCAAAATCGATAGTTTCATCAGGATAAACTTGCCGGTAACTATCAATAAAACCTTTAGCTTCCATTTGCATGCTGGTTGGATATGGAATACTGAGGCCAAAATTCTTTTTAGTATTATTAGTTGTCCAATCAAGATGAGAACCTGTGTTGAAATCGCCTCCAATTATGAGTGGCTTCATATCTGCATTATAAGTCAGATGGCTTAATTCACTTAGCAGAAACTGCACTTCTTTACCTCTTGATTCCATTTCCCAAACGAGCACTGAATCAACATTTACCTCTGTCGATTTCAAATATTCTTCTAAGAGTGGTGTTTCGCTTAATTGTACAGGACAAATAAAAATACTTTGATCTTTTTTGACCTGTAACTGAACACAACCAATTATATCCGACTTAAAAATATTGTGCGCATCAACGATTGGGTATTGACTTAAAACGCAAAGATTATCACTTCGTTTGTATAATTTATAGTTGAGTGCATCGGCAATAGCAATTCCTGCTTCACCAGCTTCCTGTAAAAGAAGTATATCAGGCATTTCATTTTCAACCAACCTGATTATTCGCTGAACACCAACATATTTTCCATCATGAGTTCCCCCATCCCACAGATTCCATGTCATCACTTTAATCGACTTCGCATTGATCCGTTTCTGAAAGCACTGATACTCTTTCTTCTTATATAGTATCCTAACCTCATCATCATTGATAACGCGAGACCAAATTTGCAGATCATCAAGCTGACCATTAAACAAATCCGGCTTTTCTTCATCCGGTGTTGCGGTTCCGATATGAATAAGTGAGCTGTTTAACCTGATCTGACTATCATTTAGAGAATAGATTGCAACATTATTGCCATCATAATAAAGGCGGGCCTGTTTGAGATCTCTGTCAAAAGAAAAAGTCAAAAGATGCCATTCCCCATCGTCAATTTTCTGTTTTATTGTTGGTCTGTAATTCCAGGTTTTGAACCCATCAGAAAACCACCATTCCCATGCCCCGTTAGTCTGAGTTTTGATTTGCCATCCACTCATCACTATCGAATCTTTCTGAGTTTGGGATAGTATAGTATATGGTTCAGGATCACCTGGATGCTTCTTAACCCAACAGGAAACCGTAAAGCCTTTATAATCATCCAAAGAAAAGTTATCCTTTAACTTTATAGATAAAGCCTGACGGGTCATCGCATTGATTGATAAATCAAGGCAAGTGTCTTCTTTTTCGTATTCATAGGTAACTGACTGAGGTCCGTAAATGGCCGTTTTAGCCATCCCCATATTACTCAAATTATTATTGAAACTATAGTGGATGAGTGGCTTACCAATTGAGGTTTCGTTTTCACAAGACGATACAATTATAATTAGTATTAGCCCTAATAAACAGCAGGATATATAATTCATGTCAATTAGTTTGCATTCTCAAATCCCTCCACATCAATTGATTTATTTGTACTTAATTCATGCAAAATTGTTTCTAATTCAGTGCTTAATTCTTTAAATCGCTCATTGAAATCAGGACTTTCGTTCTTAAATTCCTGCTCCGCATCAATGGCCAATTCATACAATTTTGGAGCTGATATCGTACCTGAAATACCTTTAAAGGAATGCAACATTCTCTCGGCTACATCACGGTCTTTCTCCCTTACAGCATTAAATTCTTCGATAAAATTTACATGATCAACATAGAACCTTTGCAACAATCGTTTGAAAAAATCCCATCTATTGGCAAATCGTTTTACTCCGTCGCTCACATTAATTCCATTGATTTCAGGTAAATTATTTGATGATTCTTGTACTTCAATTATTGGTTTTTCTTTAATACTTATTGGTTTACGCTTACGCCTCTTTTTACCTCTCTGCTTCTCAACCCACTTAAGTATTTTCTTATACACCTGTTCCGGATCAATGGGTTTGGCTATCATATCAACCATACCGGCATTGAGGTATTTCTTCTTAATGCCACCAATGGCATCAGCAGTCATCGCAATTATGGGTAGACTGGCATGGTCTTCCATTTCTAAAATACCTTTGGTCGCATCAAATCCGTCCATCACCGGCATCTGAATATCCATTAATACCAAGTCAAAAAAGTTGGTGCCACCATCGCGCACAGCAGCAATGGCCTCTTCTCCATTAGAAACAACATCAACGCTAACACCTGCCAATTCAAGCAACTCAATACCAATCTGTTTATTTGTCTCATTATCCTCTACCAATAATACTTTTACATCCTCCTGTTCGCGCAATTCATTCAGGTATAATCCCGGTTCTTTTTTACGCCAGGCGGATTTTGTCTTTTCCTTACCAAAAGCCTCAAGGCAAGCATCATGTAATGTTGAGAAGTTTACAGGTTTGATAATCGAGCCAACAGCATTATTTTTCACAAAGGCCTGTAGCTCATTATCATGACCAAAAGCACTAATCAATACAAGGGTTGGTATTTTTTGCGTATTATTAACATATAACTCCTGAACCGCGTGTTTAAACTTATTGCCAGGAATATTCCAATCTGCAATAATTAGATCAATAGCTTCATTCTGCTTGCTTTCGACCAGCTTTATAATAGCTGCATCACACCTTCTGACCAAGGTTACCTTGAACATTAACAATTCAAGCATATCCTTTATAATGGATGATGTTGATGGATGGTTATCTAAAACAAGAACATGCTTACTTTTCAGATCAGGTGGCGGAATAAGCAAATCGCGTTTCTGAGCCTTTTGCTTACCAGCTGTCATTGTAAAGAAGAATGAACTTCCTTCCCCATAAGTACTTTCCACCCAAATACGTCCCCCCATTAATTCTGATAGTCGCTTACAGATGGCTAATCCCAAGCCTGTACCTCCGTATTTGCGTGTTGTTGATACATCGGCTTGTGAGAACGAATCGAAAAGAAATTCCTGTAGCTCTTCTTTGATACCTATTCCTGTATCTTTTACCTCGAACAACAACTCCACTTCGTTATCATCTTCCTGCAATACCAACACACTTGTTACAATCTCTCCAGAGTTGGTGAACTTAATGGCGTTATTTACCAGATTCACTAAAATTTGTGATAAACGCAGTGGGTCGCCGATAAGATTGAGTGGTATATCTGCATGAAGAGCATAAACAAAATCAAGTCCTTTCTCATGAGCTTTATAAGCAACCATATTGCTTAAATCATCAAATACCTGCTCAAGATCAAAGTCTATTCTTTCAATAGCCAATTTACCGGCTTCTATTTTCGAGAAATCAAGTATGTCATTAATAATACCTAACAATGCTTTCGAACTCCCCTGTATTTTTTTCAAATAATCAGCCTGCCCTGGGTTTTCTTCTTTCTCAATGGCTAAATGTGTCCATCCGACTATCGCATTCATAGGTGTCCGGATTTCGTGACTCATTCTGGCAAGGAAGTCACTTTTTGCACGCGTTGCCGCTTCTGCACCGTCTTTCGCTTCCTTTAATAAAACGGCATCCTTCTCTTTAGCAATTGCAATTCCCAAAGTAACAGTATAAGCTCTGAAAATGGCGCGATGCGATTCCACCCATGGCATTCCTTTATCAGTATTACCAAACCCTATAAAGCCCCAAAAGTTATCTCTTGCAAACACAGGCACAACCAATAAACTTTCAAGACCTAATTCGTTAAACAAGAACTGTTCTTCCTCTATAAAATCATCCTTATAACCACTGATATCTTTTTTATCAGATAAGAAGTGGAACCAACGTGAGCCAATCTGACTATATTTTACAGTTTTAAGGCTTTGTCGTTCAATGGGTTTTATTTTCTCTTTATGCCACTCGTAAAGGTGGGTTGCTGTTGGTTGATTATCTCCCTCAGCCTCATCATTTTTAAAGATAAATGAATGATCAACCATAGCACTTTGGGCAACAATCCGCAAGGATTTATGAATTGCCTCATTGGAATCCTGATTAATGATTAGCTCTTTAACAGCCTCGGCTACACCTTCTAAGAATCTATCACGCATCATCACTTCTGAGATAGCCTCTTTAGTGGCTGTTACATCAATCATTACTCCTTGTAAGTAATGTCCACCATCACTTTGCTTCACTGACATTCCTTTTTCGTGCAACCAACGCATTTCGCCACGAACATCGGCAATACGATATTCAACCTCATAAGCATGATTTCGGGTAACAGCCTGCTTAATGGTGTTTAATACACGTTCCCGATCGTTCTCAAAAATAAGGTTTGTAAATGAGTGAACACCATCCAGAAAGTTTTCGGCCTCAAACCCGGTAACCTTAGTAAAACCACTACTAAGGAATAACATGGTTCGACTGTCATCTACCAAACCTGTATATACAATACCCGGTACATTGGTAACAATATTTCGATAGTTCTCGCGGCTTTTCTCTAAATCTCGCAGTGCCTTATTCAATTCCGTTATATCAGTTGAAATACCGCATATCGCCTGAATTTCTCCTCTTTTATTTCTGATCGGGAACTTATTTGACAAGAAGTACCGTTTACCCGCACGAAGCTCAATTTCTTCTTCATACTGGATTGGGACTCCACTATTTATCACTTGCAGGTCTACCTCTCGAGATTCTTCTGCCAAAGTTTTATTAAACAGTGAATCTCCTTTTTTTCCAATAACTTCTTCTTCTTTTAAACCTACTTCCTCACACCAATTTTCGTTTACCAGCGAATAACGACCTTCTAGATCTTTAACATAGATCAGTGCTTTTGAATTATTGATAATATCATTAAGCAAACGACGGTTGTCTTCAATTGCATTTTCGGCATGCCGTCTCTTTCGCTCATCTGATGTAATGGTATAAACGAAAAACCTTAAAACCAATAAACCTGAAACAATTGCTATAAACACCAGAATTACCAGGAAGTTTAAACTCAGTTCTCCCCACTTGGTAAGCATCTGTGACTGTATTAACGATGCCTGTTCAGCTTTTTCCTGAAGAAGTATTGCATTGCTTCTCAATGATTTTTGAACATTCCCTATATTCTGTACAAGATCGATGGTTCTCAGAATGGTTTGTTCGTAATGCCTAAGGTCAGCCCTGAACTGTTTCATATATGTTCTGGCATGAATAATATTTAGCTGATTTTCGATTATAAACGTCAGATTAAGTGTTTTGTCGAACATCCCTTCCAAAGTGTCCCTATTAACGGTTCCCACATTATCAACCCCAATTCTTGTTTGCATGGCACGAATATTCATTAACGAATTGTGTGCCTTATTGTAATTATCTAAAGCTTCCCGTTGTGATTTATTGTTTTCTACCTGTCGCTTATCAAGTAAACTCTGCTGCCTTATTTCCTCATTTTCAATAACTGAGTAAATACTGTCTGATTTAAAAGCCAATGTATTTTTGTATCCGTGTAAAGAGGCATATAGTTTAAAATCTTTGTTAAATGTCGTAATATGATCTAGCATTGGAGCCAGAATCTTTTTTGTTTCAGGGTTGGCTTTTGACTGACTGATTTGTTGCAGGAGACTACTAATTCTATGTGTAAGTGAATCCACATTATTAATCAACGCTGTATCTCCAGATATGATAGCTCGTTTTTCGTTCAGACGGAGGTGATAAATATTATTTTGCAACTGGTTGACCTGTTCTGTACTGGTTACCACATAAGATAATCGCCGTATACCCCGAATACTTAAAAAAGAGACAACAGACATAATCAGAATAATTATAACAAAAGCTATTACCACCTTATTCTGAATTGACTTTGCCATCCCCTTTAAACGAAACTGCCCCATAAATCTTATTATTTCTTAATTATCAGATCATAAATATAACAACAATTTAAGGTCATGAAAAACAGACAGAATATTAAACCCGCAATATGCATTAGAAAATCTATTACACATTGAAATTACTTCAAAACAAGACACTTCGTTTCTTCACTTCAACTCACCAGAACGATGCTATGCCTCGTTTCAGTAAAGCCTTGCTTTATTGCACTTTCAATGTTCATGACGAAGTTCTAATGCATAATCCGGGTTAAAACTAATTTGTTGATTGCCGGAATATAGATGGGTTTGTTATTTTTGATCACCAATACCTGATATCATGACAGATTTGTATATGCACAACAAATTCCTTGCCCTTCTATTGCTATTAGCAATCCCATTTGTTTCTAACAGCCAATCATACACTGAACATCCGAAACATGAAATGCGAGGTGTATGGGTAGCCACTGTTGCTAATATTGATTGGCCAAGCCAGCCAGGCTTACCGGTGAAGACACAAAAAAAGGAAGCTTTAGCGATTATACAACACTGTCAGCAGATCGGGTTAAACACTATTTTTCTGCAAGTAAGGCCTTCAACTGATGTATTATACAAATCTATTTATGAGCCCTGGTCGAAAGTTTTAAGTGGCACCGCCGGAAAGAATCCAAGGTACGATCCGTTGAAGTATTGGATTGAGCAAGCCCATTTGCATGGTCTTGAGTTGCATGCCTGGATCAATCCTTACCGCGCTTCGATGAATCTGAATGACGATTTGCCCAAACTACATCCTTATCATCAAAACCCCGAGATGTTTGTTGAATATGGTGATAAACTATATTTTAATCCGGGACATCCCCAATCCATTACCCACATCAGTAAGGTCGTTAAAGAGTTGGTTGAAAACTACGACATTGACGGACTTCACATGGACGACTATTTTTATCCTTACCCGATAAAAGACAAACAGTTCCCTGATTCTGCAACATACCGGAAATATGGTAAGCAATTTGATGATATTAATGCATGGCGACGCGATAACGTAGATCAGGCCATTCGATCCATTCAGACAACCATTCGTAACACAAAGCCTTGGGTACAATTTGGAGTAAGTCCTTTTGGCGTGTGGCGAAACAAATCTGAAGATCCAAAAGGTTCTGATACTAAAGCCGGAGCCACAAATTACGATGCGCTACATGCGGATATATTGAAATGGATGGAGAATAAGTGGATTGATTATGTAGTACCACAGCTTTATTGGGGAACATCACATCCGGTTGCCAATTACAACAAGCTGGTTGATTGGTGGAATGAAAACCATTACAATGTTCCGGTGTACATTGGCCATGGCATCTATAAAATTGGAAATGATAAACCGGATTGGCAAGATCCTAAACAGTTACCAACACAATTGAAGAATGTTAGACAAAAAGATCATCTGAATGGCAGTGTTTACTTTAGCTACAAGCACTTGCAAAGGGATTTAATGGGATTTCAGGATTCATTGATAAATTATTATTACCAACATCAAGCTCTCGTGCCTCAATTGCCTGGTAATAAGGATACTTCTGAAAATTCCCGAATAATCAGTCTTAAAGCAAATTCAAAACGAATTAAATGGAAAACTGAAGGAGAAAAGAAAGGTTTGTTGCGCAAATACATTGTGTATCGATATAGTCCATTCGAGGCTTTTGATCCTTCAAATCCAGAGTTTATTTACGCTATCAGCTATAATAATCGGTTTAAATTACCCAAAAAGAAGTCGAATCTAAAGAAAGAATATCTGATTCGCGTGGCAAATTTAAATAGCTATAATGCAGAGGGACCATTAAGTGAGCCCGTGCGTATATATTATTAAGATTAAAGAGTTCCTCAATGTCAAAGTGACCTTGTTACAACTTAATTAGGGATTGCTCAGCCAATATAGTTTGCTTAGTAAGAAAGATGGGTTCTTAAAAAATAACATTTGAACAGCATGGAAATCTTTTCTAACTTAAGGCCATTACTAATTTAACCTATACAATATGGAAATAGTTTTAATCGTAGTTGGTGTTATTCTGCTTGGTGCAATCATCTGGCTAATCAGCATTGATGGTTCGTATCATGTGAAAAAGTCCATGAAGATCAAAGCACCGGTAAGTACCGTTTATGATCTGGTATCGGATTATAAAACCTGGAAAACATGGTCACCATGGCTTTGTATGGAACCAGATGCTAAGGTTGACATATCTCAAGATGGTAGAGGTGTTGGAGCTATAAATAGCTGGGTGGGCGACCTGGTTGGTTCCGGCGAAATAGAACATCTTGAATTGAAAGAAAATGAATCTATTAATCAAGAAATTAGGTTTATCAAGCCTTTCAAATCAAAGTCACAAGTGTATTGGACATTTGCCGAAGCGGAAGATGGTTGTGAGCTTAGTTGGGGAATGAAAGGTGTCATGCCATTCTTCTTTAAGTTTATGGCAAAAAAGATGGAACCATGGATTGGTATGGATTACGAAAGAGGTTTAAAGATGATTAAAGACCTGCTTGAAAAAGGTTCGATTGCCTCTGAAGTGAACATTGAAGGAGTAAGTTCTTTGGATGCCTTTGATTTTGTAGCTATTAAAGAAACCTGTCCAATGTATGAAGTTGGTCCGTCGATGAAAGCTACTTTTGGAAAAATCAATGAGTTATGTGGTAACGAATCAATTGAGAATGAGACAGCATTTTCAATTTATCACAAATTTGATTTTACCGATCCTGAGTGTACCTACTCTTCGGGTGTACCAGTAACAAAAGATCTGAACCTTACTGATGGTTTTTATAAAGATTCATACCCTAATATTAAGGCTGTTAAGGTGACCTTTAAAGGTGATTATGAGCACCTGGGAAATGGATGGGCTGCTGCATTTAGTTATTTGAGATATAAGAAACTCAAAATGAACAAAAAGATAGATCCGATCGAAATTTATCTGAATGATCCTACTAAGGAAACTAATCCTGAAAACTGGTTAACTGCGATTTATATTCCAATTAAATAATAAAAGATCTTTGGTCTATAGACTTAAGGTGAAATCGCAAACATTAGCGCAATAAATACAGAATGTTCATCGAGCGAATTAGTATCAGAATATTATCGCTTGATGAACATTTTTCTTTACTGATTCCAGACTATTTTAAAATGCCTTGTTTAATAAGGGTTTGCTCCACATCTTCCATCTCCTTAAAGAATGCTTCGCCATATTTGCGGATAATAGGTTCTTTCAAGAATTTATAAACCGGCACTCCCAACTGACTGCCAAACTCACGTGCCGGATGACAGATAGGCCACGTATGGTAATTAAGCCCTTCAAAATCGGGGTATTTTGTTATACGAATTGGGTACAAATGACACGATACCGGCTTTTTAAAATCAATCAATCCTTCCTGATAGGCTTTATCTATTGCACATTTGCAAATGCCTTTTTCATCAAAATAGGTGTAAACACATTCGCGTCCGTTAATGATGGGCGTTACTTTGTCACCATCTGAATCAATAATCCATTTACCTTGTTTCTCGATTTCTTCAACAGCTTTTTCTGTCAGAAAAGGTTTAACAATTGGATAAATCTCTTCCAGTTTAGTTGTTTCCTCATCCTCAAGAGGAGCTCCTGATTCACCCTCTACACAGCACTCACCTTTACATTTGTCCAGATTACAAACAAATCGTTTTTCAAAAATATCAGTGCTAATTATCTTATCATCAATCTGAATCATTACAACATTTTTTATTGAGTGCTGCAAAGATACAATAGATCATTAGATTTCAGGCATTAAATATAAGTATCAAGTATGGAGTACAAAGTATCAAGACTATTTATATGGTTTATAAATATATACGTCTAACAAGACCCTAATCTTCATTCAAAAGTTAGTTCAATCCAACAAACGACAAAGCAGCAATTGCAATTAGACCTATTAACCAAACAAATCCATACATCATCCAAACCAATGTCATTTTCATAAATGAATTAAACCATTTGCGTTTGTACAGCCTTCTGGCACCTATTACCTGGTAAATAGGAACCAGAAAATACAAGTAGCCAATCCAAGCTGTTGGATAGTTCTTAAAAATAAGGTTAACAGCAATAACAATGGCAGTTATAGTAAATATAAACGAGTGAATATTAAGTGCAAAAATCAAATGACCAATAAAAAGCTTGCGGGTTCTGAAGAACGAAATCCATAAAAAGAAAGCAAAGATGGGCATGAATAAGAACAGTGACCAGGAAGTGAACTGGTACAGCTTATTGATGTATAGCCCAGGATAGTCGCGGATCATTTTTGCCGTTTTTCCATATTTCGATTCATCATTCTCAACACCTTCAACAACTTCTTCTATGGTTGAAACGATTTCATCAACTCCATCTATATCACTGGAATCAATGGCAGCACTATCCAGTTCTGTTTTGATGGCCTCACGTGTAACGACATACACCGAATCATTGCTATGCTTTACTGAATCAGCAATGGCAGTCAATGCTTCAGTTCCGGTTTTAAGTTCCTCTTTGGTGTCATCGTAATTGTTTTTAATTGATTGGTTTGTTACGGTGGACATTAACAAAAACATCACGAAACTAATGAACAAGTAAAAACGAAATGGAGGCATGTATCGCGCTCGCTTCCCTGCCAAAAAATCAAGGGTTAGAAAACCGGGCTTAAATAAAATGGTAACAAGCGTTTTAACCAGTCGCGTATCAAATGTGATAATAGTCCCCATAAAATCAGCTATCATAAAGCGTATGGGACGTTCAAGTTCTTTCACCGATTGACCGCAATTTGAGCAGTACTTCCCTGTGAATTGATGGTCACAGTTTTTACACCTGATCAATTCTTGAGGGCTGGGATTTGATTCGTTCATTCGTTAAGTAAATGGGTTTAGACAATCAGCTTTAAAGATATACTGTTTTATCAATACTCCATTGGGAACAGTCTAAAAATAACAAAGTACCACTAATCTTTCATGGGAACGAGTTACAAATAACTAAAGACCTACAACATTTTATTCAGTACTACTTACTAATGATTGGGAACCACACATATTTCATTGAGGACCACAAATATTCCATTCGGGACCATCTGAAAATGACAGGGAACCTTTTGCATTTCATTCAGGACCACCTGAAAATGATTGAGGACCACTATTTTTTCATTCAGGGCCATAAATTTCTCATTTAGTGCCAATGCTTTATAAGAATAGAATTGTTGTTTATGATTTGATTAAGGTTACCAATGAAATAATATTGAAGCACGACTACTTAAGTCATTTTAGCAACCCTTATTAATTGCTATATTTGCTCGAATTTTTTACCCTTGCTTTATGAATAAGCTTAAGCCAATCATGTTTGTTGGCACTTGCTCCGATGCTGGTAAAAGTGTTATCAATACGGGATTTTGCCGAATTGCCTTACAAGATGGTTATCATCCGGCACCTTTTAAGGCACAAAATATGTCCTTAAACAGTTATGCAACGCCCGAAGGTTATGAGATAGGACGGGCACAGGCTACCCAAGCTGAAGCATGCCGAATTGCTTGTCACACCGATATGAATCCTGTGCTGTTAAAACCCAGCGGTGAGATGATGTCGCAGGTGATAGTCAATGGAAAACCGATAGGTAATCGTTCGGCATATGAGTATTTCCGAAAAGATGACAATAAACAATTGTTTGATGAGGCATATGCTGCCTTTCAACGCCTGAAAAACCATTACTCACCTGTTGTATTAGAGGGAGCCGGTTCAATTTCAGAACTTAATCTGAAAAAGCGAGATATTGTTAATATGCGAATGGCACAACGTGTTGGTGCCGATGTATATTTGGTTGCTGATATTGATAAAGGTGGTGTTTTTGCGAGTGTGTATGGCTCCGTTATGCTACTGAGTGAAGAAGAACGAAGCTTTATAAAGGGCATCATCATTAATAAGTTCAGAGGCGATGTACGCTTATTCGATGAAGGCAAGCAGATTATCGAAGACTTAACAGGCATACCTGTGGTGGGGGTAGTACCTTATTTTAAAGATATCTACATAGAAGATGAAGACTCGGTGGTACTTGATTCAAGAAAGAATAAAGCAGTCGAAAACAAGGTGAATGTGGCTATTGTAAAATTGCAACAAATGTCGAATTTCACAGACTTTAATGCATTGGAATTTGATAAGCGTAACCACGTTTTTTATTCTGATGATGTCAGCGAGATAGGAAAGGCCGATATAGTTATTTTACCTGGTTCGAAAAGTACGATTAAGGATCTGGAATTCATTAAAAGCAAGAGTATACCAAAGCAACTTCACCAAATGCATCAGGAAGGGAAAAGCATCATTGGTATTTGTGGTGGCTACCAAATGATGGGTGTTAGCATAAGCGATCCAAATCATATCGAAGGAAGTATTGACAAAACGCAAGGTTTAGGACTGTTGCCAATGGAAACCACTATTACCAGGGAAAAGACAACCGTTCAACAACAATTTTTCTTCCTGAAGAATAAAACATTATGCGAAGGATATGAAATACACATGGGGCAAAGTAAAAGATTGAAAGAAGCCGAACCATTGGTCACCACAACAGACGGGCAGGAAGATGGCATTTACATCAATGAGAAATGCTGGGGAACATATATGCATGGAATATTGGATAATCAAGTAGTCATTAACAGTATACTGGCGCCATATACCAATCAACAAGGAAAAGACTTCTCCTACCGTGAATTTAAAGATCAGCAATATGATCGATTAGCCGATCACTTACGTCAACATATTAATATCAATGCCATATATGAAAGCGCAACTATCTACAGTAAATAAGAGCGGTTGTTTTGACCATGGCAACGATGGGTATCGTTTTCATCATAAAATAAAGGCTGATTTCAGTACGAACACCTGGTATCTGGGACCTCACCCTGACCTCGTTGAGTTGCTCCGAAAGGAAATAGGTGATATCGCGTCATATCCCGAACTACAAAGTGAGTCATTAACAGCCATGTTGGCCGATTATCATCATCTGGCGAACGATCAGGTATTAGTTTGCAATGGTACGGCTGAAGGTATTTTTTATATAGCTCAGGCTCATGGAGGAGCTTCTAGTCGCATCATCACCCCAACATTCTCTGAATATGAGCATGCCTGTCAAACCTATCAACATCAAATAAGCTTTTGTGGAGCAAACTTTGTATCAGAAGGTATGTATACCAAAACAGATATTTTTTGGTTGTGCAATCCCAATAATCCAACAGGGCAGTTATTTTCAAAAGAGCTACTTATTGATTTATTGAATAATAACCCTCAGACACTTTTTATAATTGATGAAGCCTACGCTGATTTCTGTATTGAAGATATCTCTATGGTTCCGTTCATTGGTAAATATAAAAACCTGCTTATACTAAAATCTTTAACTAAAAATCACTGCCTGCCAGGTCTGCGATTGGGGTATATATTAGGGCACCAGCAGAGGATTAAAGAGCTGGAAAACATAAGACCACCTTGGTCTGTTAACTGTCTGGCATTAAAAGCGGGTGAATTTGCATTGAACCATCGGCTTATTTCAAACGAAGAATTAATACAATACCTTGGTTTAGCGCGAGACCTGAGATCTGAGTTGGAATGTATTAATGGCATTGAAACCTTTCCGACGTCAACAGGCTTTTTTCTTTTAAAAACACCAGCGCCTGCAGCCGAATTAAAACATATCCTGATTGAGGAATATGGTTTGCTTATTCGTGATGCTTCTAATTTCAGAACTCTTAGTGATTACCATATTCGATTGGCAACATTAAGCCGTGAAGAGAATAAGCTCCTGATCAAGGCTTTTAAAACCATTTTTCAATAATGGATAAGCAGGCAATTATAACTATAATAGCTGTATGCATGGCCTACCTCCTCGACCTGCTTTTGGGTGATCCTGTGAAATTACCACATCCTATTGTTTATTTTGGAAAAGCTATATCCCAGGCCGAGAAGAGAATGAATAAAGGTAAAAACCGATTATTCAAAGGGGCAATGAGCAGTATAATTCTGATTCTGACTGTTTTTTGCCTGTTTTTCTTTTTAATGACATGGGCATGGAAATTATCTCCCGTAATTTATCTATTCCTGACTTGCCTTTTCTTCTTTTACGGTATTGCCAATAAAACACTCATCAAAGAAGGCAAAGATGTATTCAAGGTATTGGAGAAGAATGGCCTTGATGCCGGTCGAAAACAACTAAGCAGAATAGTTGGTCGTGACACTTCACAATTGAATGAGCAACAAATAAAAAAGGCAACTTTGGAAACTATGGCGGAAAATTTGAGTGACGGTGTGGTGGCTCCCATTTTCTGGTTTGCTTTGCTGGGCATACCAGGTATGATGGCCTATAAGATGGTTAATACACTCGATTCGATGATTGGTTATCAAAACAATCGATACCTTTTGTACGGACGAGTAGCTGCTTACATTGATGATGCAGCCAACTATATACCAGCCAGACTAACCGCTTTATTAATGGCAGCAGGAGCATTCTCATCGCGTGCTATATTGTTTATTTTTAAATATGGTCACAAACATAGCAGCCCCAATGCCGGATATCCTGAAGCAGCATTAGCAGGAATTCTGAATGTTCGTTTTGGAGGGCCAAATGTATATCACGGACAATTAATCGACAAACCATATATTGGATACGACAATCGCCAGCTATTATACAGTGACGTTCAAACAAGTGCACGAATAAATCACCTGGTATGTACTGTCAGCATTATCCTGACAATGGCAATCAATTATTATTTATAAGATGATAAAATTAGAGAATCTAAATATTGAGCCGCTTCATCGCGAATTGGAAGAACAATTACAATATAAAATAGATCAAAAAGCCAAGCCAATTGGTTCTTTGGGCCAAATGGAGGAGATTGCACTACAAATTGGGTTAATACAAGGAAGTATGTCTCCTAAGCTCACAAAGCCTGTCATGTTGACGGTAGCAGCCGACCACTGTATCTGCGAAGAAGGTGTCAGTCCTTGTCCTATAGAAATCACCTGGCAACAATGTCTTAATTTTCTAAACGGGGGTGGTGGTATCGGGCTATTTGCAAGTGAATATGGCATGGACCTGAAAGTAGTTGATGCGGGCGTTAATTATGATTTCAAGCCACACCCTAAGCTAATTGATGCAAAAATTCGAAAAGGTACACGTAACTTCCTGAAGGAACCTGCTATGACCTTGAAGGAATGCTTACAAGCAATAACTAACGGACGACGAATAATAGCACAACTCGCTGACGAAGAAAGTAATGTCATTGGATTTGGTGAGATGGGCATTGGTAATACTTCTCCGGCATCAGCATTGCTGTCAGTTTATACAGGGTTGAGTATTGAAAAAAGTGTTGGGCCTGGTTCGGGTTTAAGCAAAGATGGCGTAAAGCACAAGGCGAAGGTAATTAAAGAAGCAATTGAAAAACACGGTATCTCTGATGATCCGATTGAAAACCTTGCCCGTTTTGGGGGGCTTGAAATTGCTACCATAGCAGGTGGTATGTTGGAAGCAGCTGCTCGCCGTATGGTGATAATTACGGATGGTTTTATTACAACTTCTGCATTATTAGCTGCTCATGCCATTAATCCACGGGTAGTTGATTATGCCTTTTTCTCGCATCAGTCTCAGGAACAAGGTCACAAATATATGGTTGACTTTATGAAAGGTCATCCTATACTTGATTTAGGTTTTAGATTAGGAGAAGGAACCGGAGCAGCTGTTGCTTATTCGATAATTAAAGGTAGCGTGGCTATGTTCAATAAAATGACTTCATTTGATGAAGCAGCCATCTATAATACGGCTAATGATGATATTCGAATTGAGGAGTAAGATTCTTCTTATTAATGGATAAAAACCAAAGAGGCTGTCCAAATGGACAGCCTCTTTTCTTTCTCATTATTTAGGTCCCTCACCATAGTTAGGGTTACTCTTATCAAACCACAAACGTTCTGTATTTAATGTTCCAGGATCGTTTGTACCTGTGGTAAAGCCCTGAGCGTCGATACCAGCTTTCTTATTAGCATAGTTCAAGTCATCTTCAGTTGGCTCACCAACAACAAATCTACGTGGGATAGTCATTTCTGCTCCGGAAGCTAAGAATGATTCCCATGGTAAATAAGCACTACCTTTCTTAGGAATACCTGAGCGACGAACAGTTGTCCAGATGTCTCCAGGTGTATTCATAAAGTTGATATACTGTTGAATATATACTTTTTCAAGTCCATCAACTGCTAAATCACAAATTGGTAAAGCCAATAGATCCGTAATTTCGTTAGATCTTAATTTAGTAGCTGCTGCTTCCGCCTCAATTGGATCAGTATATACAGGATCAGAATCGTAATAAGGCAATTGATTATTCTTTGCTAATGCATCTGCTCTTAATATTGACAATTCTACACCCTTATTGAAGTATTCCTGAGCTGTTAATGGCAGTGTTGCACCTAACAACTTAAATTCTGCTAAATACAAGTTTGTTTCAGCTGCACTTCCTAAAACTACATTTAAAGGAGGATCATTATCCTTCAACTCGATAATACGACCACCTGGTTTAGTAGGGTAGGTATAATCATAAGTTGTTCTTGTTACTTTTTCATTAAACAATGAAGTAGCTGAATAAGATTTTTCAACACCATCCATTGTGATACGGTAAAGAACACCTTGGTTGAAATAGATATCATTATCTCCGTCAATTGTGGCATCTGGTGAAATAGGAGCACCGTGGAAACGTACCCATGGCTCACCTGGTGCTTTCCAGCTATCGAAATTACCGTCACCATCAAAATTAACGTACTGCTCAACATAAGGAGGTAAATCTTTACTTACATCAACAAAGGCTTGAACCACTTCGGCATTGAAATTATTTTTCTTGAAATGGAAACGAACTCGCGGATCTTTATTGCTGATTAAGAAATCAACAAGAGTTTTATTACCATATCCAATCCAAAAACCATTACCTGTTCCATGATATTTGATTCCTCTGTGATAAACGAAGTCATCAGACAAATCATTCATATAACCCACTGAAGAATTAGCAACCTCTTCCGCAATATCAAGTGCCTTACTTCTGTCGGCATTAACAAGACGCGCTGCTATTTTCAACTTAAGCAAATTGCAAAACTTGGCCCATTTTGAATAATCTCCACCGTAAACTAAATCCTGCTGACCTAAGGTAACTTGACCTTCAGTATCCTCAAGAACTGCAATAGCAGCATTTAATTCACTTAACCAGGTATTAAATAACTCTTCTTGGGTATCCATCTTTGGGGTTAACAAAGGAGGATTTGTAAAGGGTGCCATTACCGCTTCTGAATAAAAGATTGATCCTTTATTATCAATATTCGTGATAGCTGGCTGAATCTGCATTGCATAAGAAATTGCCTTTAAAGCCTGGTGAATTGCGTTATCTTCTTCAGGCAAAGCATCAACTCTGAACTGAATATCACGTGTTTGACGCATCAAATCACCATATAATCCCTGACCACCTGAGTAAGCTCCCATTTCATGAAAAGCCGGGCCATTACCGCCTTGGGTGGTTGTCACCTGAGTCCAAGGGTAAATATATTGGAAGTTATCGTAGAACCAAGTTGTATAATCGTTATTATACATTTGTTGGATTGCTTTCGTGGCCGAGAACCTTAAATCCGGTTCAGACAAAGTTGCCGGGTTGGTATTTATTTCGGCGAATTCATCTTTATCACACCCATATGCTATAAATAGCATCAAGGCAAATATTACTAAATATATACTTTTCATAGTCTTCTCTTTTTAAATTAGAAATCAAGTGATACCGTGAATGTGTAAGTTGCCGTATAAGGTGTCATTGAACGCTCAAGGAATCCCATACTACTAGATGTACCACGGAAACTTTCAGGATTCAAATTGTTTGGAAGTGAATTGTACAAGTATCCAAGGTTACGTGCATTAAACGCTACATATACATTCTGTGCTTTGATTTTCTCAGCGAATGACTTTGGTAAGTTATAACCAATTGAAATATTACGTAATGCTATATATTTCACTTCACTAAACCAGTCATCATTAACAGTACCTCGACTCCATGAGTTATTAAAGTAAGTATTAAAACCCGCATGTGTAGGTTCAACATAACCGGCATCATAAGCCTCTTGATACGTCATACCACCTACATCTACAGTAGAACCATTAGGTGCTGTTACAGTCTGACCCTCTTTAAAAATACCATCAGGAATCATACCATCATTATAAGTTCTACCTTGCGTATCTGCATATCCAGATGTCCAGGTCATACCACCATGAGAAGCATCACGATATTTCAATGATGTTTCCATCCATCCGTATGATGTACCATATTTGTTACTGTATGAACCAATATGACCACCGAAACGAGCATCTAATAATACTGAAAGAGAAAGTCCCTTATATGTAAACTCATTGTTCCATGATCCTTCAAAGTCTGGTTGAAGTTTACCTACTTTCTGTACTTCGTAACTTCTTTCATAATAAGCTCCACGACGTGAATCACTCCAGTTCAACACTTTCATTCCGTTACGAGGATCGTTGGCATCATTTTCGTTATTCCATTCAAGTGGCTTGGTATCACTCATTAGAACACCATATTCTCCACCATCGTAGGCTACTGAACCAATTCTAAAGTTACCATAATTCACATATCCATCCAATGTGCGGTACTCTCCATAACTCTCATGTAAATCAGTTACCGTAGTTGTATTATTCCAATAATTGAATGTGGTTTTCCAACTAAAGTTGTGCGTCTTAAGAGGAGTTGCATCAACAGACAATTCAATACCCTCATTTGTTAAAGTACCAACGTTAGTAATTAAACCTCCACTTAATCCACTCTCTCCTGGTAGTGGCACCTGGCCAATTTGCTCAGTAATAGTTTCATCATACCATGCAAAATCAACTCCCAAACGATTATTAAAGAAACGAACATCAAAACCTGCCTCAATCGAGTTTTTACGCTCTGGCTTAATGTTTGGATCTACAATTCTATCCGGCATTTTATTAGCATAGATATTTCCACTATCTAATTCATAGTTTTCAATGCTATAACCTGTATTGATATAGTATGGACTTGTATCATTACCTACTTGTGCCCAAGACAAACGTAACTTACCAAATGATACCCATGATGGCATATTCAAGGTTTCGCTGAATATCCATGATGTACTTACTGATGGATAGAAGTATGAGTGGTTACCAGTTCCATCAGTATAAACTAAAGCTGTTGACCAGTCATTACGACCCGTAATATCTAAATAAAGCTGATCTCTCCAACCAAAATTAGCCAGGAAGTATAAAGAATTAATCTGTTTTGTATCAAAAATCTTTGCTTCTGATAACAACGCTTTTTTCGAGTTGCCCATAAAGAATTGTCCAGGAACGATCAGACCACCGTCTGTGCGTACTCGTGAATATGACTTTTCCTGATCCCAGATTTCACCACCTAAAATAAGATTTGTTGAAATCTCATCTGTTAATTGGCGATTAATATTAAAGTTTAACTTACCAGTGCGGCTTACATCAACAGTATGGTTTATTTCATAGTAACCACCTTCATTTGCATAACCTTGTCCTAAATCTTTCTGTTCATAAGCAATAGAATAGTGATTCATATTACCTTCTGCTGTAACAGTTAACCACTTAGCTAGATCTGCAGTTAAACGAACGATCGGACGAGTTACCTGCTCTGTACGTTGACTTTCATTTAAGTTGTAGGCAAACCATACATTATTACCTGGTACACGTGCAAAATCATCACCATAAGCACTACTTGGAGTACCTCCATGAGGAGCCTGATAAACTTCACGTTTATTCCATTTGTTAGTATCATACCAGTTAACCCAGTCTCCTAACACAAAACGTCCACCCAGGTCATTACGTGGGTTTTTAGGAACAGATGTTGTAAATGAAATAGAAGCATCTGCCTTTAACCATTTTGCCAGCTTATATGAACCAGAAAATTGCAATGCGTTTCTTGTAAACTCATTTGATGGGAAAATACCAGTACGCTTCTGATATGAATCAGACAGGTAGAATGTTCCTTTATCATTTCCACCACTAAGAGCAATAGAAGTATTACTGTTAAAACCAGTTTCATAAGCATCCATCATATTATCTTTAGCTGGACTGTATGTAGTCATGGTTCCATCATAATCAATTATCTCGCGGCCGTCATACTTTGGTCCATAACCAGCCCACTCCCATGGATGTCCTTGTTTGGTTGGAACTCCATCTTCATTTGTATAAAACTGGTTAGTTGAGAAACGGTAGTAATCACCATTTTCATCTTTCTCACCATAGTTAGTGTAACCTGGCAATGCTCCTGGTCCGTATTCATACTGAATATCTGGTTGATTATATACATGGTCGATACCAAAAGATTGAGTTACTCGAACACCTAATCCCTTTTGACCTGTACCATCTTTTGTTTTGATAACAATGGCACCATTGATACCACGAGAACCATATAAAGCGGTTGCTGCCGCACCCTTCAAAACTGAAACGGACTCAAAATCATCCGGGTTAAGGTTTTTAAGGATATTACCAAAGTCATTCGAACTTCCTGCCCAATCAGCATGTGCTGTCGAAACAGTATTTTCAACTATAACACCATCAATTACAAAGATTGGGTTGTTGTTATTAGAGTTCATCACGGATACTCCACGAATCTGAATTTTCTGGTTACCGAATAAACCACCATCAGATTGTCCGATTGATAAACCTGCTGCTTTACCTTTCAAAGCGTCTACTGCCGTTACTGTGTTTACCGATGATATTTCATCACCTTCAACATCAGTCATCGCAAAACCAAGTTTCTTAACCTCACGCTTAATACCAAGGGCTGTAACAACAACTTCGTCCAAACCTGTTGCTTCCTCCATTAAAGTTACATTGATCTGACGAGTTCCTCCAACAGTAATTTCCTGATCATCAAAACCGATAAAAGAGAAAATGAGTACATCTTCTGGTGAATCAACCTCAATTGAATAAGTTCCATCGATACCGGTAATTACACCATGCTGAGGGTTTGTTTTCTCATAAACATTTACACCTGGCAGTGGATCGCCGTTAGCATCAACAACTTTACCGGTAATTTTAATAGTTTGTTGCATTGTTGTATTATTATCTTCAACTATTGCTGATAAAACAACATGCTTTTCGATCATAGAATATCTAACCTGATCGTTATTGAATAAATCATTCAGTAAACGATCTAAATCCTTATTGTTAGCATCAACCGTAACTGCTTTATTCACGTCGATATTGCTATCACTATAAATAAAAGTCACATCGGTTTGCTTTTCAATTTCTTCCAGAACCTCTTTTAAGGTTGCATTTTTTAAGTGTAAATTTACTTTTGTGTTTTGCGAGTAAACACTTGCTGAAACCTGCAGTGTTCCTACTAAAATTAACAAGGATAGTAGTTTCATAAACCTTATGGTTTTAATGTGAGAAGAATACCATCTCCTTACACAGATTTTTTCTGCATTTTTTTTCATAATTTTGTAATGAAGGTTAATAAATATCCAACTACTAATTGGATGTTTAATTTTTTTAATCAGGAGCATGTTGGCGCATGTTCCTGTTTTTTTCATCTCATAGATAATTTTTCTACATAGGCTTCTATTAATTATTTATTATATCAATATAAACATCTTCTCCTTTAATCTTATATTCCATTGGTTGGGCTAACTTCATAATACTAAGTAATTCACTTAAGGATTCTGTTTTTACTGTAAATGTAAATCGCTCCTCTTCGAACTGTTGTGCATTCGACAAGTGAATATTAATGCCATACCAATAGTTGAGTTTTTCGATTACTTCAGGTAATGGAGTATTATCAAACTTGAGAACATTATCTTTCCAACAAATACTATTTCTAACACTCTTTTGAATTACCTTTAATTCGTTTTTAACGTTATTTGCAACAGCCAGTTGGCCCGGATTTAAATCAACTTGTTTTCCATTTAATAAGGTAACCTCTACTTTCCCCTCTAATAATGCAGTCTCAGTCTGGTCATTTGAGTCGTATGATCTAACATTGAATTTAGTCCCAAGTACCTTAACCTCACAATCCTTTGTAAGTACTTTAAATGGCATTTCGGCATTATGAGCTACATCAAAGAAAGCTTCTCCTTCAATGGTTACATCACGATTTTGTTTACCGTAACCAGTATTATAACTTAAAACAGAAGCTGAATTCACCCATACTTTGGTACCATCCGGAAGTACAATCTGGCTTTTTTCTCCGCTTGGAACAATTGTCTGTACAACTAAATTATCATCATACCCTTGGTTATACACATTTAGTCCAACAAAAACACCGGCAACAGTTAGCATTACAATTAATATAGCAGCGACTGACTGCCAGATTCTCAATGAGCGTTTTAGTTGTGAACCAACATTTGTTGATACATGCTTTACCTGAAGTTGAAACTTTTTCCACTCGGTGCTTGTATTTGCTACCTTATTAGCATTTACAATACTTGCTTCCCAAATATCTTTAGTTTCTGCATAAAATCTGGCATTAGCCTCACTCTCTTGTACCCATTTGACTAAATCACCGGTTTCTTCTTTTGATAATTTACCCTCAAGGTATTTTATTACTCTATTTGTATTGTCGGTTAGTTCCATTGATATTTGTTGTTCACTGCTTAGACACAAAATCGAATAAACACCCTACCTCTACTTTGATATTTTTTTACACTTTTTTACAAATACAATCATACTCACCTCAATTATAAATACTTATCCCCACATTAGAATGTAAATATAATTGAAGAAATAGATGTACAATAAGCTATTTAGCCTATTGCATATCCAATAAAATGAATAGCACTCTTATACAAAAAACAATAGTGATAAATAAGGAAGAAGTTCTTTACGAAAAATCTTTAAAGCTTTAGATATATGCTTTTCTACAGTTTTTATTGACACCCCTAACTTTTCTGCTATTTCAAAGTTCTTAAGACCTTCGCTCCTGCTCATTTCAAAAACCTGCAGGCAACCTTTAGGTAGTTTATCTTTAACTATAGAAAACTGTTCTTCTAATTCGAGTTCTAATAAACTATTAAATGGAGTTTTAGCATCAGATAACACTCTTCTTTCATGAAAGTTAAGTATTTCACTTACATCATAATCGTTTACCAATTCTTTCGCATTACTCCGAATATGATTTAAAGCTTTATTTCTTACACTTTGAAAGAGATAAGCCTTGGGATGTTCTATTACTACCGTTTTATCATTTTTCCCCCATAGAGCAATGAAGGCTTCCTGAACAATATCCTTTGCTAACTCTAAATCGTGCAAGTATTTATTGGCATAAAGCACTAAACGACCATGATACTTAAAATACAATTCTTCAAAATGCTCTCCATGAACATCTTCTAATAATGAATTGTCAGAACCTTTATTTTTCAATTTAGTTTTCAATCCCGATTCCCCGTAAAAGATTCAAATTTCCTATACCTAATAGCTTTATTGCCTCTTTTCAATAAAAGGCTCACCACTTTCTATGTTAACAAAGTAACATGTACCGCTGCAATTTAAATAATTTTAACATTTAAAGGAATAATTTTTTCATGAATTGTACAAACGAACTTCCAGAATTGGAATCAGAAAGAACACTTGTACACTATACTGAACTCTTAATACCGATTATTTCTCTTAACCCGAACGATTAAATCAAGCTACTTAATTAGTTTTAATTATTACAAAGAACAGAACTGGTCTTTTTTTGATGATGCCGAAAGATTGTACTATTTTTGCACTCCGAAATAGGGTAAAAAACTGATAAATTTATACTTGTGAGCTCAGATTCGAGATACAACCTACGCGGCGTTTCAGCTTCTAAAGAAGATGTACACAACGCCATTAAAAACATCGACAAAGGTATTTTTCCACAAGCTTTTTGTAAGATTGTTCCTGACATTCTGGGAGGCGACGATGAATATTGTAACATCATGCATGCTGATGGTGCCGGAACCAAATCCTCATTAGCTTATTTATATTGGAAAGAGACTGGTGATTTATCAGTTTGGAAAGGCATTGCTCAAGATGCCATCATCATGAATGTTGATGATTTATTATGCGTAGGGGCAACCGAAAATATTCTGGTTTCATCAACTATTGGTCGTAACAAAAACCTTATTCCTGGTGAAGTAATCTCTGCTATTATTAATGGCACCGATGAATTATTGGCAGAATTACGGGAAATGGGCATCAGCATATACCCAACCGGTGGTGAAACAGCTGATGTTGGTGATTTAGTCAAGACTGTGATTGTCGATAGCACGGTAACTTGTCGAATGAAGCGAAGTGATATCATTTCAAATCACACCATCCAACCTGGTGATGTTATTGTTGGGTTATCTTCTTCAGGTCAGGCTACCTATGAAAAAGAATACAACGGTGGCATGGGAAGCAATGGCTTAACATCTGCCCGCCACGATGTTTTTGCTAAATATTTAGCTGAAAAATATCCGGAAAGTTTTGACGGTGCTGTACCTGATGATCTAGTTTACTCAGGCAACTACAAGTTAACTGATAGTGTTAATGATTCGCCCGTTAATGCTGGTAAGCTGGTATTATCGCCAACCAGAACCTATGCACCTGTTATTAAGAAAGTACTGGATGAAATGCGAAACGATATTCATGGAATGGTGCACTGCTCCGGTGGTGCTCAAACTAAAGTATTGCATTTTGTCGACAATGTTCATGTGATTAAAGACAACATGTTTGATGTTCCACCTCTTTTCAAAACCATCCACGAAGAATCGGGAACTGATTGGAAAGAGATGTATAAAGTGTTCAACATGGGTCATCGCTATGAAATATATCTGTCACCTGATAAAGCGGACAGAATTATCGAAATTGCTAAGTCATTTAGTATTGATGCACAAATTGTTGGTCGCGTAGAAGCACACGATGGTAAAAAACTGACCATTGAAAGTGAATTTGGCACTTTTGAATACTAGTCGTCATTGATGACTTTTAATATTTAGAGAGTTATACTCTTATCATTGTTTAATGATTGTCAACAATTAAGATATGGCACAACACGATTTACTTGAAAAACTGGAAGGTCTTCGATTACGTTTTCTAGAAGTATCTGAACAGATTACCAACCCAGAAGTGATTGCAGACACCAAAAGATACGTAAAGCTTAATAAAGAGTACTCCGAACTTGAAAAAGTTGTAGCGGTTCGTAATGAATTTGAGAATACCTTGAACAATATCGAATCGACCAAAGAGATGCTCAAAGATGAGACAGATCCTGAAATGAAGGAGATGGCTAAGATTGAGTTGGACGATCTGGAAGCCAAGCTTCCTGTAATGGAAGAAGAAATTAAAGTACTTTTAATCCCAGCGGATCCCCAGGATAGCAAAAATGCAGTGTTGGAAATCAGAGCTGGAACAGGTGGTGATGAAGCCAGTATTTTTGCCGGTGAGTTAGCTCGTTTATACACCAAATATTGTCAGGATAAAGGATGGCGCGTTGAAATTACCAACAGTAACGAAGGAACTTCAGGTGGATTCAAGGAAGTGGTGATGAATGTAACTGGTACAGGGGTTTATGGTATCTTAAAATACGAATCCGGTGTTCACCGTGTACAACGTGTTCCGCAAACCGAAACACAAGGCCGCGTTCACACATCAGCCGCCACAGTTGCAGTACTTCCTGAAGCGGAAGAGTTTGATATAGAATTAAAAACAGAAGACATCCGTAAAGACACCTACTGCGCATCTGGACCTGGTGGACAGTCTGTTAACACAACGTATTCTGCTATTCGATTAACACACATTCCTTCAGGTATTGTAGTAACTTGTCAGGATCAGAAGTCACAGCTAAAGAACCTTGACAAAGCGATGGCAGAATTACGTACGCGTCTTTACAACCTGGAATATCAAAAATATCTGGATGAGATTTCATCTCAGCGTAAAACAATGGTATCGTCAGGAGACCGCTCAGCAAAAATCCGTACTTACAATTATCCACAAGGTCGTGTTACTGATCACCGCATCAACTTAACGCTTTATAATTTACCAGCTGTTATGGATGGTGATATTCAGCAAATTATTGACAAACTTATTGTTGAAGAAAATGCTGAACGATTGAAAGCAAGCGAAATGTAAAATTTTAGACATAAGACCGAAGACAACTGTAAATCTTAATACTTGATACTTAGAAAACATGACACCACAAGAGCTTTTTGAAAACATTAAAAAGAAAAAGAGTTTTTTATGTGTTGGATTAGATACCGACATCAATAAAATTCCACGTCATTTATTAGACACGACAGATCCTATTTTTGCTTTCAATAAGCAGATTATTGATGCGACATATGATGTAGCAGTAGCCTATAAACCGAACTTGGCTTTCTACGAAAGTCTGGGTGTCAACGGCTGGAATTCTTTAGAGAAAACTGTTAACTACATCAAATATAACCACCCTGATATTTTCATTATCGCAGATGCAAAGCGAGGTGACATTGGTAATACATCTGCCATGTACGCAAAGGCATTCTTTGATCACATGGAGTTCGACTCGGTAACTGTTGCTCCATATATGGGTGAAGATTCGGTTAAACCATTCTTAACACATGTTGACAAGTGGGTAATTCTTTTAGCTTTAACTTCGAACAAAGGGGCATTCGACTTCCAGTTTATGGAAGAGAATGATGAAAAGCTATATGAGAAAGTAATTAAAACGAGTGCTCAGTGGGGTACAGAAGAAAACCTGATGTATGTTGTTGGCGCAACTAAAGCTGAGATGCTGGCAGATATTCGTAAACTAATTCCAAATCACTTTTTATTGGTACCTGGTGTAGGCGCACAAGGTGGAAGCCTTGAAGAAGTTGCCAAAAATGGTATGAATAGCAAGTGTGGTTTATTAGTTAACTCAAGTCGCGGCATTATTTACGCCAGCGATGCCGAAGATTTCGCTGATAAAGCGCGAGAAAATGCCATCGTAGTGCAAAAGGACATGGAGAAACTATTAAAAGAACATGGCTTAATTTAAACTCTCCACAAGAAAATATTGAAACCCGGGGTATATTATACTTCGGGTTTTTTAATGCCTTTGATCATTTTATTTGACTCTTTTATTAATAAAAATTACATTCATAGATAAAACCAAACCTCTATGAACGAAGATCTTTTGCAATACGCCTGGCAACACAAAAGTTATCAGCCAGAACTTTTATCATCTGAAGGACAATCAATTGAAGTCATCCACCCGGGAATTAAGAACACCGATGGCGGCCCTGATTTCTTTAATGCCAAAATTAAAATTGATGGCACACTCTGGGCCGGTAATGTAGAGATTCATCTAAATGATAACGATTGGTATAAGCACAACCACCACCTTGATTCGGCTTACGACAATGTTATTCTGCACGTTGTTAATCAAACATCTACTGATACACTTAATTCGAAAAACAGGAAAATACCAGTTTGTAAACTACATATGAGCAAAGAATTCGTGCAGCGATATCAAAAACTGAATTCCAATAAACAATGGGTAGCTTGTGAGCATACTATTACTGCAGTCAACCACTTTGAGCTTAATCAATGGTTGGACAGGTTATTGATTGAGCGCTTAGAAGATAAAAGCAAACTTATTAACTCGTTGCTTGAAAGCAATAAAAACAATTGGGATCAGGTCTTTTTTATCTTATTAGCTCGAAGTTTTGGGTTTGGTCTCAATGGTTTACCTTTTGAGCTGATGGCACGTCAAACCGATCTTAAAATCCTATTAAAACATGCTGATAACTTATTTCAGCTCGAAGCTCTGCTGTTTGGCCAGTCAGGCTTCTTAAATCCTTTAAAAGAAACTGATGATTATGCGATTGAACTTCAGAAAGAATACCATTTTCTGAAAACTAAATACAACTTAAAACATATTGATCGTCATTTATGGAAATTCTTACGACTGCGTCCGGTTAATTTTCCAACCATTCGAATTGCACAATTAGCCAACTTAATTCATGTTACAAAGGGTCAGTTTGATAATCTGTTGAAACTTGATAAATCCTCAAATCCTCTTAGCGACTTAACAATTGACACATCTAACTATTGGCTATCTCATTACCAGCTAGGTATCTCTTCAAAAAAAGAATCAAAAAAAACACTTGGTAAGCAATCACTTAGTCGAATAATTTATAACACGATCATCCCTTACCTGTTTATTTATGCAGTAAAACACAACCAGGAAGATCAAAAAGAAAAAATCATTTACTATCTTTATCATCAGCCCACAGAAAGGAATAATATCATTGATAAGTGGGCTGAAATTGGTGTTATCTCAGAAAATGAAGCGCAGGCACAAGCTCTCATACATCTGAAGAACATCTATTGCAATAACAGGAAGTGTTTAAACTGTCATATTGGTCATCAGGTTTTATGCAAAACGTAGAAAACAACACAGTATATCACGACACTATTAGGGCATTGCTTACAGCAGGGGGATTATTGTTTTTAACCATCGCCATTGGCTCCGCCGGCTTTATGATTATCGAAGGTTACCGTTTTGTTGATGCTGTTTATATGACCGTGATAACAATGGCTACTGTTGGATTTCGGGAAGTGATACCTTTAACAGATGCGGGAAAGATTTTTACGGTTTTTCTTATTATTTTTAGTTTAGGAATTTTTGGTTATGTCATTACACAAGTAACCCGAATAATTTTTGAAGGGGTATTACATCAATCATATAAAGCTTATCAGTTGAGAAAAAAGATTGTAAAACTAGAAGATCATGTGATCGTTTGTGGATTTGGCAGAAACGGTTACCAGGCTTGTGTTGAATTAGCAGAGCATGGCGAGCAGTTTGTAATTGTCGAAAAGCGTGATCATGTTGTTTCCCGGATATTGGAAGATCCGGAACTATTATACGTACAAGGTGATGCCAGTTCTGAGGAAGTTCTGGATGCCGCACAAATTCGTAAGGCCCGGGCACTTATTACTGCTTTACCAAACGACGCCGACAACATGTTTGTCGTGTTAACTGCTGCCGAAATGAATCCTGCCATTAAGATCATTAGTCGTGCCAGTGACTTCAGATCAGACACTAAACTAAGAAGAGCTGGTGCAACCAACGTTATAATGCCAGATCGAATCGGTGGTCAGCGTATGGCTAAATTGGTAACACAGCCCGATGTGGTTGAATTTGTTGAGTATATTCTTTTGCAACGCTCGAAAGATGTGCAATTAATGGAGATTGATTGCAATAAACTAACGGTATCCAATTATAAAAAAACGATAAGAGAATTAAGGCTTCGTGAAAAATCAGGAGCAAATTTGGTAGGTATCAAAACGGCTGAAGGAGCTTATTTATTTAACCCTTCTCCTGATATTGAAATCACGCCTGCAGATAAATTATTTGTTCTAGGTTCACCTGGACAAATAGAGCAATTTGAATCAATCTTAACAGACACACAACCAGCAATAAGCAGCTGATTGTAAAACCTTCGTTAATTTATTTTATGCATTCTGTCCGAACCTTTTTTGAAGTTTTAAAGTATACAGCACTTTAATTTAAACACACATTTAAAATTTACAAACCGTATTTTTGGTTCGCTTTTTGATAGCCATTCGACGGTAATATTTAATTAGAAACCCAAATACTTATAAATTATGAATACAAAAAGATTTTTTGGAATAGCTATTTTATCCTTGGTTGTAATAGCTGGTTTAGACAGCTGTAAATCGAAAGAAAAAGTTTCGACAAACAATGAGGTCGGAACCATCCTTGAAGACATGCCATGCGAAGATGCTGGTCGTTCAGATAAAAACTACTTCCGCGCCAGTGCAATGGCTACCAGCTCTGATTTAAGTCTTGCCGAAGAAAAAGCTCTTCTTAATGCGAAACAAAGACTGGTAACTTTGATTAGCTCAAATACTAAATCTGTAACCGACCGCTATGTAAATGAAAGAGAATTTGGTGATGCATCGGAATTCGAACAAAAATTTGAGAATTTAACACGTGAAGTAGCTGACGAAACTATTTCAAATGTGGTGGTGGCATGCCAGAAAAAAAGCGTATTGCCAAACGGAAAATACAGAGGTTTTGTAGCTGTTGAAGTTAGTAAAGAGGATATTTTAAATGGTATCAGCAATAAGATGTCTAAAAACCAAAAGCTACAAGTTGATTACGATAAAGCCAAGTTTGAGGAGATTTTCAATCAGGAAATGCAAAAAATGGCTGAAGAGCGTGGCTTCTAGTCCAATGACTAAGAAAAATATTAAAAAAGGCAGATTAGCGATCGTTAATCTGCCTTTTCTGTAAAAAACTAATTTTCATTTGCTTGCCACACTAAATTTATTGCTTATCTTTGCGCTCGCAAAATATATTTAAATAAAGTATCATGTACTTAACTAAAGAGAAAAAGCAAGAAATCTTCGAGAAGTACGGGAAGTCGAATTCTGATACTGGTTCTACTGAAGGCCAGATTGCATTATTTTCATACCGTATTGCTCATTTGACTGAACACTTAAAGTCAAATCGCAAAGATTATAGCACGCAACACGCATTGATTAAGCTAGTAGGTAAGCGTCGTAGCTTATTAGACTACTTAAAGAAAAAAGATATCACAAGATATCGTAAAATTATTGCTGAACTTGAATTACGTAAGTAAGCAATCAAGAAATTATTCAGGAGGCAATTATCAGAAAGATAATTGCCTTCTTTTTTTGCACTCACCTCAGAGGCCCTCATGTTCAATCCATTCTCACCTAATTTATTGAGTGTAAATCAAAACATTCCCTTCCAACTATTATAGTAATCAAAGTATAAATCATATCTTTGGCGGTGATAAAAGAAGGATAAAAAAAGATTAAGAAAATTGTCATGATTAAACCATTTGAAAAAGTTATTGAACTGGGTGATGGCAGAACAATTACCATTGAAACAGGAAAGTTAGCAAAACAGGCTGACGGATCGGTAGTTGTAAAAATGGGTAATACCTATTTGTTAGCGACAGTTGTTTCTGCAAAAGAAGCAAAGCCAGATGTAGATTTTATGCCGCTAACTGTTGAATACAAAGAAAAATACGCAGCTGTTGGACGTTTCCCTGGTGGATTTCAGAAAAGAGAAGCGCGTCCATCTGATTATGAGATATTAGTTTCACGTCTTATCGACAGAGCTTTACGTCCATTGTTCCCGGACGATTATCATGCTGATACATTTGTGACTGTTAATCTGATTTCGGCTGATGAAGAAATATTACCAGATCAATTAGCCGGACTTGCAGCTTCTGCATGTTTAGCCGTATCTGATATACCTTTTAATGGACCTATCTCTGAAGTACGGGTAGCCCGTGTTGATGGTGAGTTATTAGTTAACCCAACAGCTACACAGTTGGCAAGTGCTGATATGGACATTATTGTAGCAGCTACCTTGGACAACATTATGATGGTAGAAGGTGAAATGTCAGAAGTGTCAGAAGCTGAGCTATTAGAAGCCATGAAAGTGGCGCATGATGCGATTAAAGTTCAGTGTCAGGCGCAGATGGAAATGATGGAAGCGCTTGGAAAGACTGAAAAGCGTGAGTATTGTCACGAGGAAAATGATGAAGAACTTGAGAAGAAAGTTTGGGAAGCAACTTATGATAAAGCCTATACTGTAGCAAAATCAGCTAATCCGAACAAGCACGAACGCATTGATGCTTTCGGTGCTATTTGTGATGAATTTATAGCAGAAAACTACCCTGAAGATTCAGAAGAAGAAGTTCCTGAAACCTTAATTAAGAAATATTACCACGACGTTGAAAAAGAAGCTGTTCGTAAAGTTGTTCTTGAAGAAAAGTTTCGTTTAGATGGTCGTAAGACAGATGAAATTCGACCTATATGGAGTGAAGTAGATTACTTACCAGGACCGCATGGTTCTGCAGTTTTTACACGTGGTGAAACACAATCATTAACCACTGTTACACTTGGAACCAAGTTGGATGAGAAGCTTGTGGATGATGTAATGAATAAGAGCTATGAGCGCTTCTTACTTCACTACAATTTCCCTCCATTCTCAACTGGCGACGCCCGTCCAGCACGTGGTATCAGCCGACGTGAAATTGGTCACGGTAACCTGGCATTCAGAGCCCTTAAACGAATGCTACCTGAGGATTATGAATATACTGTACGTATTGTTTCAGATATCCTTGAATCAAACGGTTCGTCATCTATGGCAACTGTATGCGCTGGTATTTTAGCTTTAATGGATGCAGGTGTTCCTGTTAAGAAGCCGGTTTCAGGTATTGCAATGGGTCTGATTACGGATAAAGAATCAGGTAAGTTTGCAGTACTCTCTGATATTTTAGGAGATGAAGACCATTTAGGTGACATGGACTTTAAAGTGACCGGTACCCGAGATGGTATTACAGCCACTCAGATGGATATTAAGGTTGATGGTTTATCATACGAGGTTCTGGAACAGGCGTTAAACCAGGCCAGAGATGGGCGTATGCATATTCTTGATAAATTAGATGAGACTATTACTCAGCCTCGTGAGGACTATAAACCACATGCTCCTCGCATCGTGAACTTTGATATTCCTAAGGACATGATTGGCTCTGTTATCGGTCCTGGTGGTAAAATTATTCAGGAAATTCAGGCTACTACCGATACTGTAATCACAATCGAAGAAGAAGGTGATTTGGGTAAAGTAGCTATTTCTGCCTCAAACAAAGATTCTATTGATGCAGCAGTTGCAAAAGTGAAAGCAATAGTTGCAGTTCCTGAAGTTGGAGAAGTTTATCGTGGTAAAGTAAAATCAATCGTTCCTTTCGGAGCGTTTGTCGAAATACTTCCCGGAAAAGATGGTTTATTACATATCTCTGAAATTGAGTGGCGCCGACTTGAAAAAGTAGAAGACGCACTTAAAGAAGGAGAAGAAGTAGAAGTTAAGCTAATCGAAGTTGATCAACGTTCCGGTAAACTAAAACTTTCGCGTAAGGTTCTTTTACCAAAGCCAGAGCGCAAAGAAAAACCAAAAGTAAAGAAAGACTAAAGCAACATAACTAGTCATTTAAGGCCATCTTAACAGGATGGCCTTTTTGTTGTCTGCATACTTTTTAATAATTTACGGTTTATATTACTAGATTCGTTACCAATGAAGCATGAAGAAGCATTTGATTTACTCAACGAACAAATAAAAGATATACCAAAAGCACAAATCAGAACGGTAAGTCTTGCTGTGTTGCCTCGCTTAATGAATGCACTGGATCAGCAGCAAGAATCATGTCCACAATGTTTGAAGCACTCACGCCAAGGTGAAGATTTTGTGAATAACATTCGACCTTTATTCGAGCAAAACATAAAAATGAGCAAAAGTTTCGAGCAATGGGCTGATGAGGCTCAAAAGCATTTAAAGGTTCGACATCAACAACATGTAAAGGGAAGAGTAACCTCAACTTATACGACAATTGGCATGGCCATTGGTACTTTTATTGCATTTATTTATAGTTACTTCATCGTCGAAAACTCAATTGCAGGAACAATAAGCATTGGTTGGGCTGTTGGCTTAATATTTGGATATATTTCTGGTAAATTAAAAGAAAATACGCTTCGTAAAAATCAACAGCTATATTAGCTAACTCAACAATTAAGAATTTATAATTATTTTGAAACTAAATCAGCTAAATAAATCCGAATTCAAATTACATTGACCGTTCAATCTTCTTTGAGATGATTAACTGACAACTTGGTTATTCAAGATTAATTCAGCGTTTTTTTTGAATAAACTTCATATTTACTGTTATTTATTTATCTTTAATGATTGATTGTGTCAATTAATGACCTATCTATATTTAATTTTTTAAAAACATTTTTAATTTTGCAGGAAACACTGTAGATTAAAGTCAAAACAAATAATTGGGTAAACATTATGAAAAGAATTAGAATTTCTCTAATTGCATCTCTAGCTGTAGCAGCTTTGTTAGCTAGCTGTTCTGGTTTAGACAAAATGAACAAAGGTGCTAAGGACGTTAGTTATTCGGTAAATCCTCCGGTATTAGAAGCTCATGCTGGTAAAGTTAACTTAGATGTGACTGTACAGTTTCCTGAAAAATACTTCGATAAAAATGTAAGTGTTGAAGCTACACCTGTATTAGTTTATGAAGGAGGCGAAACTGCTTTCCCATCATACCGTGTTCAAGGTGAAAATGTTGATGGTAACGACAAAGTTATTTCTAACGCAACTGGTGGAACTTATACTTACAGCAACTCTGTTCCTTATAATGAGAACATGAGAGTTTCTGATTTGGTTGTTCGCATTAAGGCAACTAAAAAAGGTACTATTAAAGAATTTGATGATTATAAAATTGCCGATGGTGTAATTTCTACTTCTGAATTAGTAGCTGACCAAGGTGCTCAGTCTGCAATTGGTGAGGATGCTTTCCAAAGAATCATTGCTGAATCTAAAGCTGCTGATTTATTCTTCTTAATCCAGCAATCAAATATTCGTGGTTCTGAGTTAAGAAAAGAAGACATTGCTGCTCTTAAAGAATATATGAAAGAGATTGAAGCTGCTGAAAATATCAACTTCAAAGGTATTGACATTTCTGCATATGCTTCTCCTGATGGACCAACTGACTTAAACAGCAAACTAGCTACTCGTCGTGAAAAAGTTGCTAAAGATTACTTAGCTCGCGAAATGAAAAAAGCTAAAGTTGAAGGTGGTACTGATGAGGCTATGTACACTTTGAAAAACACACCAGAAGACTGGGAAGGTTTCAAAGAGCAAATGGAAGCTTCGAACATTCAGGATAAAGAATTGATCTTACGTGTTCTTTCAATGTATAGCGATCCTGAAGTACGTGAGCGTGAAATCAAGAATATGTCAGAAACTTTCAGTGTAATTGCTGAAGAGATTCTTCCTAAATTACGTCGTTCAAAAATGTCTATCAATGCTGAAGTAATTGGTAAGAGCGATGAAGAAATCAAAGAATTTGCTGCTAACAATCCAAGTGAGTTAAACATTGAAGAAATTCTTTATGCTGCTACATTAACTGAAGATGTTGATGAGCAATTAAAGATTTACAAAGATGCTGCAGCTAACTTCCCTAAGTGCTGGAGAGCTCAAAATAATATCGGTTGTGCACTTTACACTAAAGGTGATTTAGCTGGTGCTAAAGCTGCTTTTGAAAAAGCTAACAGCTTAAAGTCTGGTGTTGCTGAAGTAAACAACAACCTTGGTGTTATCGCTCTTCGTGAAGGTGATGTTGCAAAAGCTGAAGAATATTTCGGAGCTGCTGCTGGTGCTGGTGCTGAATTAGACAACAACTTAGGTATTGTTTCAATTCATAAAGGTGACTACGACGCTGCTATCCGTTATTTCGGTAATAATACAAGCTGTAACGCTGCTCTTGCTAAAATCTTAGCTACTAAATATGACGCTGCATTATCAACAATCAATGCTAACACTAAAGAAGTAGGTTTCAAATACTACTTAAAAGCAATTGTTGGAGCAAGAACTGCTGAAAACGACATGATGTTCGATAGCTTACGTAAAGCTTGTGAACTAGATGCTAAATTCAAAGCTGCAGCTACAACGGATATGGAATTTGCTAAATTCTTCGAAGATGCAACTTTCAAATCTATCGTTCAGTAATTAATAATTACCTGATAAAAAAGGGGGTGAACAATATGTTCACCCCTTTCTTTTTACCATTCCCATAATTCTTCTACTTTAATTTCCTAAATAACTCCCACAATACAATTCCCGCACTAACGGAAACATTAAATGAATGTTTGGTCCCATATTGTGGTATTTCAATACAAACATTGCTTGCATTCACTACCTTTTGTTGAACTCCTTTCACTTCATTGCCAAGTATTATCGCATACTTTTCTCCTATAACAGGATTAAAATCAAGAAGAGATGTGCTGTTTTCCACTTGTTCCAGACTACAAATCTTCCAGTCCTCAGATTTTAAATGCTTAACAGCATCCATTGTATCCTCAAAATATTGCCATTCAACAGCATCTTCGGCTCCAAGTGCTGTCTTATGAATCTCTTTATTGGGTGGTGTCGCTGTAATGCCGCATAACACAATCTTTTCTATTTTTAGTGCATCTGATGTCCGGAAGACAGAGCCAACATTATTCAAACTTCTTATATTATCCAACACCACTACAATGGGCATTTTCTCAACGTTCTTATACTCATCTATCGTTAAACGATTCAGTTCGCTTGTTCTTAATTTTCTCATTACTGGCAATTTTGACAACAAAAATAGTACTATTCCTGTTTCTATATGTAATCGAATAATAATCGTACCCTTTTAGGATTACTAAATCCCTTTAATTATGAATATACACGAATACCAAGGAAAGGAGATATTAAAATCATTTGGTGTAGCAATTCAGGAAGGTATTGTTACCGACAATCCAGATGCAGCGGTGGAAGCCGCAAAAAAATTACAAGAAGAAACCGGAACTAGCTGGTGGGTAGTTAAAGCCCAAATTCATGCTGGCGGTCGCGGAAAAGGTGGTGGTGTTAAATTGGCTAAATCGCTTGAAGAGGTAAAAGAAAGAGCCAATGATATAATTGGAATGAACCTGGTCACACACCAGACAGGACCTGCAGGTAAAAAAGTAAATAAGGTTCTGATCGCACAGGATGTTTATTATCCCGGAGAAAGTGAAACTGACGAATTTTACATGAGTGTTCTTCTCAACAGAAGTACGGGACGTAATATAATCATGTATTCCACAGAAGGAGGAATGGACATTGAAGAAGTTGCTGAAAAAACGCCTTATCTGATCCATAAGGAAGAAGTTGATCCAGGAATAGGCTTGCAAGGATTTCAGGCACGTAAAATTGCCTTTAACCTTGGTTTATCGGGTAAAGCGTTTAAACAAATGACTCAATTTGTAAGCTCTTTAT
Source organism: Carboxylicivirga sp. (assembly GCF_982718395.1). NCBI lineage: Bacteria > Pseudomonadati > Bacteroidota > Bacteroidia > Marinilabiliales > Marinilabiliaceae > Carboxylicivirga > Carboxylicivirga sp. Next base: position 2,059 of record NZ_CEXQWX010000032.1, on the reverse strand, counting down.
ATGAAGCTTATGTGAATACTGATTCATCCATGTTTGAAATCAATCCGGTGCTTAAAACATCGGACGATAAAATTCTGGCTGTAGATGCCAAAGTAAATCTTGACGATAACGCCTTGTTCCGTCATCCGGATTATGCAGCCATGCGTGACCTATCAGAAGAAGATCCGGCTGAAACAGAAGCTGCAAAGAGTCATTTGAACTTTGTCAAACTGGATGGAAATGTTGGTTGTATGGTAAATGGAGCTGGTTTAGCAATGGCGACCATGGATATTATCAAATTATCAGGTGGTGAGCCTGCTAACTTCCTAGATGTGGGTGGTGGTGCCAATGCAACAACTGTAGAGGCCGGATTGAAAATCATATTAGATGATCCAAACGTAAAGGCTATCCTGATCAATATTTTTGGTGGAATTGTACGTTGTGACCGGGTTGCAAATGGTGTTGTTGAAGCCTATAAGAATATCGGTGAGATTAATATTCCGATTATTGTTCGACTTCAGGGTACTAATGCAGAAGGTGGTAAAAAGATAATCGACGAATCAGGTTTGAAAGTATACTCTGCCATCACATTAAAAGAGGCCTCTGATTTGGTTCAGAAAATTGTTAATTAACTTTGACTTTCAATAAAAGCAAGAGGGACTATCTGATGATAATCCCTCTTTTCTTATCTGGAAATTACACACTACCACTTAACAGGTTTGCGCCGTACAGGCATACTCATACAACGAGCCCCGCCGCCGCCACGTGAAAGTTCAGAGCCACCAATCGTCACTACATACTTTTCATATTCAGTAAGTTCTACCTTACCTTCAATAACATCATTGGCCTTAATTATTTCAAAACCATTTTTATTCATCTCTTCCATGGTGTAAACATTCCTTGCATAACCCAGCACTTTTCCAGGTCCCATGGCAAAGAAGTTAGCTCCACTGTGCCACTGCTCGCGCTCTTGCGTCCAAATATCGCTTGATCCACCACAAAAAATCGGTTTCATATCCATTCCCAGTTCCTTAAGGCATTCCACCAGGTTTGTTTTCTTCTGAATGGACTCAACTTCCCCGTTATCAACCGTAATCAGAATGGTACTATATCTGCTATCCTTCATAATCAAAGGCTCATAAACCATACATGCATCCTTGTCAAGGAAAGTAAACACCATATCTAAATGAATAAAAGACTCTGGTTTATCAGGCAGTTGTTGTACCACTACATAATGACGTTCCTTTTTCTGCTTCAATTGATTAACAATAAAATCAATCCCCTGCGATGATGTTCGGGTACTATTTCCAATAACCAATATATCCTCACGCGCAATTTGTACATCACCTCCCTCAATCATTGTTTCTGCACCAACGTTGTAAAAATTCAATGGATTGACCGTTTGCGCTCTGAATCGAGCTGAATGATTGAAAATTGCCTCCATCACAATCGCTTCACGTTCACGAACTTTATTGGCCATTTTCGATATCAACACCTTATCATACATTGTAACACTGGCATCGCGGGTAAAAAAGAAATTATGCAATGGCCTCAGTGAATAACGATCATCCGATAAGAATGTGGTTAAAGAATCAGTCTTAAGACTTACACCTTCGATTAATTGACGAGCTAACTCACGAGCCGGCAACTCTAATAAATCTTCTTTAATGTTTAATACCTGTTCATAGGTGCATATTTTCTCTATAAGGCTCAGTTTGATTTTGGGTTGCTCTAAAATCTCGGCTAATAGATCCTTCACCTGGTAGGTTTGCGTCACCTTATCTAGTACACCACTGAATTGCCTGTACTCCTCAACTGCTACAGATAAATTCAATATATCGCTGTATAATGCGCGTTCAGCATTAGACGGTGTCATATTTTCCACTTCCTTCCCCGGCGTGTGTAAGATTACACCTTCCAGTTCCCCGATCTCGGAAAATACACCTGTATCGATGGTCTTTATCATGGATAATTGGTTTAAATAATTTGGTTCTTCTTCTTGCCGCAAATTTAAAAACCATAAGCAATTAAAAAAATGATTGACCGCACTTCTTTAAATTCTTTATTATTAGCGAGTAAT